>NZ_JAAAHR010000037.1:0-58174 GCF_009908215.1 Nonomuraea sp. K271
GGCGCGGGCGGTACGGGTGTCACCGGCCGGCGGCGGGGGTGCGCCCGCTGGGCAGAGCGCACACGGTGTCGAGCCCGAGCACGTGGTTGAGCCGGCCGAAGGCCAGCCACGAGCCCAGGCACATGGTCAGCTCCACGATCTCCACCTGGCTGTAGTGCGCGGTCATCCGCGTCCAGAACGCGTCGTCCAGGCCGTGGTGGTCGAGGGCGTAACGCTCGGCGTACTCGGCCGCCAGGCGGGTGCGGTCGTCGAAGGCGTCGGTGGCGCGCCACTCGCCGACCGCGTCGGCGAACGACTCCTCGACCTTCTGCCCGTCCCTTTCCGTACGCCAGTCGAGGCAGAAGGCGCACCCGTTGAGCTGAGCGATCCGCAGCCGCGCGGCCTCGAACTCGCGCAGCCCCAGCGTCGTGTGGGCGTAGACCGCCAGTGAGAACGCCGTGGCGGCCATCCCGATGCCGGGCACCATCTCGCCCCAGACGTACTCGATGGCGTCCCTGCCCTCGGGGATGTCGATGTTCACGGCCGTCTCCTTCCGAGCTTGCCCGCGGGCGCGGGTCGCAGGGGCACGTCGAGCGCGTCGTAGAGCCCGGGTTCCGCGGTCAGCAGCCAGTCGATGGCGCCCACGAGCCGGCCGGCCGCGGTGGCGTTGCCGCCGGCGGAGCGGTTGCCGTCCTCGTCGGTGGCCTCGACCGTGACCTCGATGCGCGGCCGTCCTTCGACGATCACGCGGTGCGCTCCGACGCCGTCGGGCGCGAGCGGCCAGTCCTGGGCGCAGGACGGGTGGACGCGGGTGACGTGCTCGACGACGATGCGGGGCACGCCGTCGACGACGCCCTGCACCTCGAAGCGGACCGCGCCCTGGGTGCCCGCCTCGAAGTCGCCCATGGTGCTCGTCGTCACCGTCGTGTCGAGGGGGCGGCGGTCGAGGGTCTCGCGGATCTCGTCGAGTTCGACGCCGAGGGCCCTGGCCATGAGCCGCACCTGGCCGCCCCACACCATGGCGGGCACGGTGGGCGCGATCATCGGCGGCTCGTAGTCCATGGGCCGGCCCATGCCGACCAGGTCGCGTACGGCCTCGGGCTGGTCGTAGGTGGAGTAGTCGAAGATCTCCTGGCAGCGGATCGCGTCGACGGTCGTGGCGAGCCCGCTGAGCAGCAGCGGCAGCACGTCGTTGCCCCAGCCGGGGTCGATCCCGGAGACGAACAGCGAGCCGCCCCCCGAGGCGATGGCGGCCAGCACGGGCTCGCGCAGTTCCGGCGGGGCGTTGCGCTGGTCGTAGAGGGCGTACAGGGACGGGGTGACGACCACGGCGCCGGCCCGGACCGCCCTGACGATGTCGGCCAGGGCGTCGTCGGGGCGCAGATCGCCGGAGGCGGCGTACACGACGGCTCCGGGGCGGGCCGCCAGCACGGCGTCGGCGTCGCCGGTCGCGGTGACGCCCAGATCGTGGCCGATCCCGGCGAGATCGCCCGCGTCACGACCGATCTTGGCGGGGTCGTGGACGAGCACGGCCGCGAGCTTGAGCGTCGGGTGGGCCTCGACGGCCCGGATGGCGGCGCGGCCGATGTTGCCGGTGCCCCAGACGATCGTGGACGTCATGGGCGAGCGTAGCAAGCGCTTGGTTAGGTGTATAGAGCTCGGGCCGCCACACGGCTACGGCGGGTTCCGTCGGTCACGGGAAGGGGATCGCGTCGCCGGTCGTGGAGCGGGCGGGAAGCCGCCACCATTGATCGCCGACCACCGGGTGGACGGTATTCTTCACGTCTTTTCGCCCGATTCGTGTGGCGACGGCAATCTTGTCATCCGTGTCGTACACGGTGCGGATGGTGGAGATCGACATTCCCGCCGCCTCGGCGAGCGCCCGCAGCCGGTACGGCTCCGGCCGTACGAATTCGCGCGCATATGCCACGATAAGTCGTATTTGTCGTTGTATCTCGCGCTTTTGTGCGGCGAGTTCCACGAGCCGCGCCAGCACCGGATCCTCGGTCGCCGACGCGCCGGCCGCCATCATCAGCTCCCCGACCAGGGCGTTCCGTGCCTCGCCCGCGCTCGCCACACGTGCCCTGTAGTCGTGGTCGGACTCGTCCTCGCCCCTGGCCGGCTCGGGGATGAGCACCTTCGCCAGTTCCTCGGTGATTTCCTTCATGCGCGGCATCCTGCGGCATGCTGTGCGAAAAATGCAAAAGCGTGCGGAACTCGCGGTATCGCTTGAGTGCCTTGACGTGCTACGTCCCCACATCCACGTATAAGGATTCTCCACCCGGAGTTGCCCGTATGCCAGTTTGAGGATAAAAAGCGCCATTCCTCATGCGAATCTTGTGCCACTCTCGTGAACGAAAAACGAGCGGCCCCTCTGCTGTCCCAGAAAGGCCGCTCTGGCGGTCGCGATCCACACATGTCATGAAAGGAAACCGCTGTTATGAGATTATCCAGACGCCGTGCTCAGCGGGAAGAGCCGGCCCCGACCCGCGAGCCCGAGCGCCTCCCCCAGCGCTGGGTGCTCATCCTGATCACCGCTTCGCTGGGCGGGCTGACCGTCGGCGGCCTGTCCGGGTGGGTCGGGGCGGGCGTCGCCACGGCCCTCGGTCTGGTCGGCCTGCTGCACCGGATCATGAACTAACCGCGTACGCCGCACAGCAGCCGGTTGTTGCCGCGCTGCCAGAGCGTGCCGATCTCCGTGAAGCCCGCCTCTTCGAGGGCCTGGACGTGATCCGACAGGAGGCGGGACTCCGAGCCGCGGTGGTCGGCCCCGGCGGTGCTCCGGGCCTCGTTGAGCTCGGAAAGCGCGGGGTCGGCCTCGATCGCGTCCCACCAGGCCCGCCAGTCCTCCGGCCGGCTCTCGCCGAACGCGCGCTCTGTCTCGCGGTCGTGCACGGCGTGCTCCAGCCGCGACAACGTCGGGGTGGCGTCGTCGGTGTCCATGTGGTCGCCGTTGAGCAGCAGCCCGCCGGGGCGCAGCACGGTCGCCAGCTCCGCGTAGACGCCCTTCAGCTCGGGGCCGGAAATCCAGTGCAGCGCCGTCGTGCTGACCGCGGCGTCGGCGGGCCGGTCGAGCTCCAGCGACTCCGTCCAGCGGGCCCTGCGCAGGTCCGCGGAGACGAACCGCAACCCCGGGTACGCGGCCCGGCCCAGCCCGATCAGCAGCGGATCGGCGTCGACGCAGACGACCTGGGCCTCGGGCAGCCGCTCCAGCAGCCGAGCCGACAACGAGCCCGGGCCGCAGCCGAGGTCGATGACCACCGGGTCGGGCCGTCCCAGCGCCTCCACGGCGTCGATCAGCACCGTGAACCGCTCCTCCCGGTCGGGAAGGTAGCCCTCCTGCTGGCGGTCCCAGCGCGCCATCCACTCCATTGCGGCATCGTGGGTGAGCATGTACGTCTCCTTGTGACCGTCGTTTAAGCTTTGAGCAGTCACACGTTAACTCGCGAAGGTGTAACCGGTCAATTGGATTACAACAGTCACACTGATGCGGTGGTCCGGGTCACGGTGGCACTCGTCAACGCCCTGACCCCCGGCGAGCGACGCGGACGCCCCTGCCCTCCACCGGCCGACCCCGCGGCCGCCGCCGTCGAGGGGCTGCGTGCCGTCTATCCGTCGTACCGCGAGGTCACCCACGCGGAGGGCGCCGCGCTGGCCGAGGTCGCGGCCCGCCTGCGCGAGGTCTTCGCCGCCGTCGCCGCGGACGACCTCGACGCCGCGGCCACGCAGGTCAACACGCTGCTGGTGGAGACCGGCGCCCGGCCGGTCCTGGAGAGACACGACGGGGAGCCGTGGCACCTGCACTTCCACGGCCACCATGACACCCTGGCCGACGGCTGGGCGGCGAGCTGCGCCACGGGCCTCGCGATCGTGCTGGGCGGCGAGTTCGCCGACCGCCTCGGCGTCTGCACCGCACCCCACTGCGACCGCGTCTATGTGGACGTCTCACGCAACGGCACCCGCAGGTTCTGCTCGACGGCCTGCCAGAACCGCGTCAAGACGGCGGCCTTCAGGGCCAGGGGGCGAGCGGGCTGAGTGGTGTGGGTGCGCCCCCTGCTCCAGCTCCCCGGGGCGGCCGGGGAGCTGGAGCCCGTTCATCCGGTGGCCGGCCGTTCCGCCGTGACGTGCGGTGTCACCCCCGCGAAACCGTCAAGGCGCACATGGCCGACCTTCCTCACTAATAGGACGCCCCGAGTGGCACGAAGGTTCACACGTCAGGCCTCGCTCCTGAACCGTTCCCAGGCCGACTGCCGGGTCATGCCGAGCGACGTGCCGATGCGCTCCCAGCTGACGTCCCTGGTGCGCAGGTGTGCCACCCAGTCGCGCAGATTGTCGTCGACCTGCGCCTGCACGGCGGCGATCTTGGGCAGGTGGTCGAGAACCTGCTCGTCGGTCATGGACTCCCACATGGGCAGCCGCGGCTCGGGCGACGGTGTGCGGCGGTCCAGCTCGATGATGTCGTTGCAGAGGCTGATGCATTCGTCGCAGATGTGCACGCCGGGGCCGGCGATCACCTTGCTCACGTCCGAGCTCTTCTTGTGGCAGAACGAGCAGCGGACTCTGTCATTCCAGTCAGGCATGGCCTGACGATAGCTCGTCAGGCTACCCCTGACAAGCCTGGACGGCGATCCGGCTCGACCTGCGCCCGCATGATGGCCTGCCGCTCGTCGGTGATCTTGCCGCAGATCGTCACGTACGCGTCCAGGACCTTGGAGTAGGACCGTCGAGCCTGTTCGAGCTGCTGGCGCAGGGCGCGCACGCGGTCGGCGTGGCCGTGCCGCTCGGCCTCGGCGAGCAGCGTGCGGGCCTCGTCCACGATTTCAGCCGCCCGCATCCTCGTGTGGCGCAGCAGGGCCGAACATTCGTGCAGTTCTCCCAGTCGCGCCGAGGAGAGGATGAACTCTGCGGCGTGCACGGCGGAGCCGTCGGCCGTGCGCCTGCGCAGATCTGATGCCATTTCACGCCACCTCCCGGTCAAGGATGCCTAACTGTAGACGCGCGGCCCGGCCCTGAGGATCACTCACGTCGGTGAGGGGTGTCTCAATGCTCCCCGCGGAGAGGTTTCTTCCCCCCGGAGGGAAAACCTCGTCCCTGAATACGATTCGGCGCCGTGCGAATGAGGTATTTGGCGACCTTTGTCGGCTCATGTTGGAGAAATGCGACGAACCGCCGGTGTTGGCAAAAGACGGAGTGGAAGACCTCCGATCGCCCCCCGGGGACAGGGCCGTTCGTCACATACTGAAACCGAATGGCGGCGCAACGTGAGCGGGCGGTGTTGGCGATGTCGGCTACGGAGAACGGCGATGACGCGGTTGACGTCAGCGTCGTCATCCCGGTGCACAACTGCCGGGCCTATCTCGACCGGTGCCTCACCGCGGCGCTCGTCCAGCGGGTGAAGAAGGAGCTGATCGTCGTCGACGACGGCTCCACCGACGGCAGCGGCGAACTCCTCGACCTCTACGCCGCCTATCACCCGTCCACCGTCAAGGTGATCCACATCGACGGCAGCGGCGGCGCGGGCCGGCCGCGCAACGTCGGCCTGGAGCACGCCACCGGCCGGTACGTCTTCTTCTGCGACGCCGACGACCACCTCGGCCCGGAGGCGCTGGAGCGGATGGTCGCCATGGCCGACAGGAACGACTCCGACATCGTGCTCGGCAAGATCGTGGGACACGGCCGCAGGGCGCCCGTGTCGATGTTCCAGCACAGCGCCGACCGGGTGGAGCTGGGCGACGGCAACGTCTACAACAGCCTGTGCTGCTTCAAGCTGTTCAGCAGGGAACTGCTCGAACGCCACCACATCCGGTTCGGGGAGGGCATGCTCGTCGGCGAGGACATCCTCTTCACCGTGCACGCCTACTGCCACGCCGGGGTGATCTCCGTGGTGGCCGACTACGACTGCTACCACCTGATGGCCAGGCCCGACGGCACCAGCATCATGCAGCAGGCCGGCAGCAGGGACCCGCTCGCCTGGCTGGCCATGATCAGGGAGCCGATCCGGCTCATGGCCGGGCACATCGAGCCGGGCCCCCTCCGTGACCACCTGCTGCGCAGGCACTTCAGGCTCGACGTGTTCACCCAGCTCGGGTCCGCGTTCCTGGACAGCGACGACGTACGGCGCAAGGACATCGCGCGTGAGGTGGCGGCCCTGTGCGACGAGTGGTACACGCCGGGCGTGCACGAGCGGCTCAACAGCATCGACCGGCAGCGGGCGACCGCGCTCGACGACATCGACCGCCTCGTGCGCCTGGCCCGCATCGAGAGCGCCACCGTACGCCGCCGGCTGACCGGGGTGTGCTGGGACGGCGACCACCTGGTGATGACGGGTTCCGCAGGGCTGCACGGCATCGCCAGGGACCACGGCCTGGCCGTGGTGCTGCGCGCGCGGCACGACCCGGCCGCCGAGGTGGTCATCCCCGCCGAGCGGAAGGGCGGCGAGTTCACCGTACGCGTGGACGTGTCCGCGCTCGCCTCCGGGATCTGGGATCTGCGGGTGGCGGTCGAGGTCGAGGGCGCGCTGCGGTTCGGCCGGCTGGGCGCGGAACGCGAGATCGGCGTCAGCCGGCCGATGCCCCGGATGATCGGCGGCGTCGTGGTCCTGCCCTACTTCACCAGGGACAACGGCAACCTCAGCATCGACGTGGGCGGGCACGTGGTGGCCGTGCCCGGCGGCGCCCGGGTCATCAGGACGCGGTGGGGCCTGGGGCAGCGGCTGCTCATCGACGGCGAGGTCAGCGTCGTCGACACCGCGCCCGCGGCCGTGGCGCTGCGGCGGATCGTCTGGCGGGAGCGGCGCTACGGGCGCGAGCGGGCCGAGCCGGTGACGGCGCTGCCGGGTGGCGGGTTCGCGGCGGGGCTGGCGGTGGGCCGGCTGCCGCCGGGCACCTGGGACGCGTACCTGGAGCTCGACCTGGGCGGGCCGGCGGCGCGGTTCAGGATCGAGGCGGACGCGGGCGCGCTCGTGGGCCCGCGCCGGTGGTGGTGGGCGGCGCTGCGGAGGAGCGTGCGGCCGTACACGACGCGGGGGCGGCTGAGCACGGTGGTGCGGAGGCTGACGGCGCGCGCGGTGATCAACAGGATTATTCGCTAATTGCCATATATGTGCAGGTGCAAGTCAATGTCCTAAAGTAGGTACGTTGTACCCGTCTCATCCGGTTCCCGGAGGTAGTGCCGTGCACGTACCCGATGGCTTCTTCAACGCAGTGACATCGATCTCGGCGGGAGTCGTGGCGGCCGCGGGAGTCGCCGTATGCCTGCGGGGGGCACGGCGCGAACTCGACGACAGGACCGCCCCCATGGCCGGGCTCGTCGCCGCGTTCATCTTCGCCGTCCAGATGCTCAACTTCCCCGTCGCCGCGGGCACCAGCGGCCACCTGCTGGGCGGTGCGCTGGCCGCGATACTCGTCGGGCCCTACACGGGTGTTCTGTGCATGGCCGTGGTCCTGCTCGTCCAGGGCGTGTTCTTCGCCGACGGAGGGCTGACCGCGCTCGGCATCAACATCACGCTCATGGGCGTCGTCACCGTGCTGGTCGGCTGGGGCGTCTTCAAGCTGGTCACCGGGCTGGCGAGGGGCCAGGTGGTGGTGGCCGCGTTCCTGGCCGCGCTGGTCTCCGTGCCGGTCTCCGCGCTGGCGTTCACGCTGCTGTTCTGGATCGGCGGGACCGCGCCGATCGAGGTGGGCACGGTGGCCGCCGCGATGGGCGGCGTGCACCTGCTGATCGGCATCGGAGAGGGCCTGATCACCGCCGCCACCGTCGGCGCCGTGCTCGCCGTACGGCCCGACCTCGTGTACGCCGCCCGCGGCCTGGCCAAGCCGCTGGTCCTGCGCGGGGCCGACGGCGCCGGCGCCACCGTGGGCGAGCCCGAGCCTGCCCCGGATGCCCGCGGCGCGCTCAGGCCGTTCCTGCTCGGCGGCGTCGGCGTGACGCTCGTGCTGGCCGGGCTCGTGTCGTTCTTCGCCTCGTCGTCACCCGACGGGCTGGAGGCGGTGGCCGAGGAGAAGGGCTTCATCGACCAGGCGGCCGACCACCTGTTCGGCTCGTGGACGCTGGCCGACTACGGCGAGGTCGGCGGCATCCCCGTCGGCGTCGCCGGCGTCATCGGCGTCGGCCTGGTGCTGGTCGTCGCCGGGGCGGTGGCCTACGCCGCGCGCGGACGCGATCAGGTCAAGGTGTGACACGTGGGCGCCGGGCACCGTCACCAGCTCTACCTGCCGGGCGGTTCGGTGGTGCACCGGCTGCCGCCGCAGTGCAAGCTGCTGGCGGTCCTCGCCTTCGCCCTCGTCGTGGTGGCCACGCCGCGTGAGCGGTTCTGGTGCTTCGGTGCCTACGCGGCGCTGCTCGGCGGCGTCGCGCTGGCCGCGCGGGTGCCGGTGGGCCACATGGCGCGGCGGATGGTGATCGAGGTGCCCTTCGTGCTGTTCGCCCTGCTCATCCCGGTCATCGGGCTGGGCGAGCGGATCACGGTGATGGGGCTGTCGCTGAGCGTTCCCGGGCTCTGGGCGGCCTGGAACATCCTGGCCAAGGCGACGCTCGGCGTGGCCGCCTCGGCACTGCTGGCGTCCACCACCGAGCCGCGGGAGGTGCTGATCGGAGCGCAGCGGCTGAGGTTGCCGAGTCTGCTGGTGCAGATCGCCATGTTCATGCTGAGATATCTGGACGTGATCATGGATGAGATGCGGCGGATGCGGGTGGCGCGGGAGTCTCGCGGGTTTGAAGCGCGAAATTTCCGGCAGATCCCGGTGGTCGCCCGGTCCGCCGGGGCGCTGTTCATCCGGTCGTACGAACGGGGGGAGCGAGTGCATCTCGCGATGCTCAGCCGGGGATACTCGGGGCGGATACCGATGATCAACGATATTTCGGCATCTGTGGGCCAGTGGGGCATGGCGCTCGCTCTGCCCGCCGCGGCCCTCGCAGTGTTGGGACTGTCCCTGTGAACTCTCTGGAAGTCAGGCAACTCGCCTATGCCTACCCCGACGGCACGCAGGCGCTCTACGGCGTCGACCTGTCCATCGCCCGCGGCGAGCGGGTGGCCCTGCTCGGACCGAACGGCGCCGGCAAGACCACGCTCGTCATGCACCTCAACGGCATTCTCACCGCCGGGCACGGCAGCGTCACCGTGGCGGGCACCCCCGTGCGCAAGGACACCCTCGCCGAGATCAGGCAGCGGGTCGGCCTCGTCTTCCAGGACCCCGACGACCAGCTGTTCATGCCCACCGTCAGGGACGACGTGGCGTTCGGCCCGGCCAACGCCGGCCTGCGCGGCGAGGACCTCGACCGCGTGGTCAAGGGCGCCCTGGAACGGGTCGGCATGCTGGACGCCGCCGACCGGCCGCCGCACCACCTGTCGTTCGGGCAGCGGCGCAGGGTGGCGGTCGCGACGGTGCTCGCCATGGAGCCGGAGATCCTGGTGCTCGACGAGCCCTCGTCCAACCTCGACCCGGCCGCCCGCAGGGAACTGGCGGAGATCCTGCGCTCCCTGGACGTGACGGTGCTCATGGTCACGCACGACCTGCCGTACGCGCTGGAGTTGTGTGAGCGCGCGCTCATCCTGTCCGACGGGGTGATCGCCGCGGACGCCCCCACGCGTACGCTGCTCTCCGATGCCGAACTGCTGGCCAGGCACCGCCTGGAGCTCCCGTACGGCTTCGCCATCCCCGTCATGTGAGCCGGTTTGACGCGCGAAGCCCGCCTGCATCCGGCTCTTCGTAGTTTGTGCATGCCCGCTCTCCGGGGATGTCGAAGTACAGTGGCTCATCGAGGAGGGGCCAAATGAAGCTGCGGCTTGCACGACACGCCCTGGGTGATGCCGTGGTGGTGGCCGTTGAGGGTGAGCTCGACTTGTTCACCGCGCCGTTCCTGCGCGATGAGGTGCGTGACGCCATCAAACAGGACGGCGCCAGGCTCGTGCTCGACCTGCAGCAGCTGTCGTTCATGGATTCGAGCGGCCTGTCGGTGCTGATCGAGGCTTGGCGGCTGGCGACGGGGGAGGGCGGTGGCGTGTCCCTCGCGGCGCCGCAGGCGCCGGTGGCGCGCATCCTCCGCACGACCGGCCTCGACCGGCGGATCAAGGTGTACGCCGACGTCGACAGCGCCGTGGGGGCGATTTAGCGGCCCCGAGTAGAACTTCATTCGGTCGGCGCGTTAGGGTCCGGGATATGGACGTGAACGGATCTGCAGCAATCATCTCAGGCGGCGCCAGCGGCCTCGGTGAGGCCACCGCCCGCGAGCTGGCGAGGGCCGGCGCCACCGTGGTCGTCGCCGACCTCAACGAGGAGCGCGGCAAGGCCGTCGCCGACGAGATCGGCGGCGTCTTCGCGAGGACCGATGTGGCGGACGACGCCCAGGTGCAGGCGGCCGTGGACGCCGCCGTGGCGACAGGCAAGCCGCTGCGCGTCATTGTCAACAGCGCCGGCATCGGGTGGGCGGAGCGCACGGTCAACCGCGAGGGCAAACCGCACAATCCGGCCTCCTACCGCAAGGTCATCGAGGTCAACCTGATCGGCACGTTCAACCTCATGCGCATCGGGTCCGCCGCCGTCGCCAAGACCGAGCCGGCCGACGCCGACGGGCAGCGCGGCGTGGTGATCAACACGGCCTCCGTGGCGGCGCTGGAGGGTCAGACCGGGCAGCTCGCCTACTCCGCCTCCAAGGGCGGCATCGTCGGCATGACGGTGCCAGCCGCGCGCGACCTGGCGGCGATCGGCGTCCGGGTCAACACGATCTGCCCCGGCATCATCGACACGCCCATCTACGGCTTCAACGACAACGCCGAGGAGTTCAAGGCCAAGTTGGTCGCGCCGGTGGTGTTCCCCAAGCGCATGGGCAGGGCCGGCGAGTTCGCGCACCTCGTACGGTCGTTGATCGAGAACGACTACATGAACGCCGAGGTCGTTCGCTTCGACGGCGGCATCCGCTTCCAGCCCAAGTGACCCGTCGGAAGGGGTGTCATGTCTGACGAAGTGCTCGTCGAGGAGTCAGGGAACGTCGCGATCCTCACGATCAACCGGCCGAAGGCGCGCAACGCCGTCAACGGGGCGGTGGCGCGGGGGATCGCGGACGCCCTGGACGCGCTGGACGCCCGTCCTGAAATTTCGGCGTACGTGTTGACCGGTGCCGGTGGCACCTTCTGTGCGGGGATGGACCTGAAGGGCTTCCTGTCCGGCGACTTCCCGGTGGTGGAGGGGCGCGGCTTCGGCGGGCTGACCGAGTCGCCGCCGAAGAAGCCGCTGGTCGCCGCCGTCGAGGGCTACGCGCTCGCGGGCGGGTTCGAGATGGCGCTGGCGTGCGACGTCATCGTGGCGTCGTCGGCGGCCACGTTCGGGCTGCCCGAGCCCAAACGCGGGCTGGTCGCCGGCGCCGGCGGCATCATGCGCCTGCCTCGCAGGATCCCCTACCACGTGGCCATGGAGATCGCCCTGACCGGCGACCACTACCCGGCCTCCCGCCTGTACGAGCTCGGCCTGGTCAACCGCATCACCGAGCCGGGCGCGGCCCTGGAGGGCGCGCTCGAACTCGCCGGCAAGATCGCCGGCAACGCTCCGCTGGCACTCGCCGCGACCAAGAAGGTGATCATCGAGTCGCAGGACTGGTCGCGCGAGGAGATGTTCAAGAAGCAGGGCGCGATCATCAACCCGGTGTTCGGCTCGAAGGACGCCATGGAGGGCGCCGCCGCCTTCGCGGAGAAGCGCGCGCCCCGGTGGAAGGGCGAATAGTCCTGCCCCTCCCGCTCCCCGGAGACGGGAGGGGCGTCTTTACGCACGCGTAGCTCTTCCTGGTTACGGTAAAGAAAGAGGGCAACGACTCCGGGAGAGGCGCATGAGCGACTATTCGGGTTCACGATTCGATTCGGCCAGACGCGGCGCCGGCGTCCTCCTGTCCGGTGCGCTGAGCATGCTGATCATCATGGGCGTTCTGCTCGGCGTGATGTGGATCCTCGAGGGTGTCGACGTCGTGCTCAACGGCTCGCTCGACCAGTACGGCATCGTCGGCTGGGACCCTGACGGCCTGGTCGGCATCCTGCTCGCGCCATTCCTGCACGGCGGCTTCGGCCACCTCATGGCCAACTCGCTACCCCTGCTGATCCTCGGCTTCCTTGCGGGGCTCCGCGACGTCGGCAAGTTCCTCTGGGCCAGCCTGATGATCGTCCTGATCGGCGGCCTGGGCACGTGGGTGACCAGCCCCGGCGTGGTGACGATCGGGGCCAGCGGCCTGGTGTTCGGCTATTTCGGCTTCATCCTGGCGCGCGGCCTCTTCGACCGCAGCCTGCTCGACTTCGCCATCGCGATCGGCGTGGGCGTCGCCTACTGGGGCATCCTGGCCGGCCTGCTGCCCAACCAGCCGGGCATCTCCTGGCAGGGTCACCTGTTCGGGCTGATCGGCGGTGTGGTGGCCGCCTGGGTGCTGCGCCGCAAGCGCGAGATCACCACGAGCCCGTACTGACGCGAACGCCCTCCCGTCCGGCTCGCCGGACGGGAGGGCGTTCGCGGTGTGGGCTAGAGGCGCTCGACGACGTGGTCGACGCAGACCGTCAGCGCCTCGATGTCGGCCGGGTCGATGGCCGGGAACATCGCGATGCGCAGCTGGTTGCGGCCGAGCTTGCGGTAGGGCTCGGTGTCGACGATGCCGTTGGCGCGCAGCACCTTGGCCACGGCGGCGGCGTCGACGTCGTCGGAGAAGTCGATCGTGCCGACCACCTGTGAGCGGAACTCGGGGGCGGCGAACGGCGAGGCGTAGGGCGACTTCTCCGCCCACGTGTAGAGGCGCGAGCTGGACTCGGCCGTGCGGGCGGTCGTCCAGGCCAGGCCGCCGCCGGCGTTCATCCAGTCGAGCTGCTCCGCCAGCAGGAACAGCGTGGCCACGGCCGGGGTGTTGTAGGTCTGGTCCTTCGCGGAGTTGTCGATCGCGACCGGCAGGCTGAAGAACTCCGGCACGTAGCGGCCGGAAGCGGCGATCTCCTCGACCCTTGCCAGGGCGCGCGGCGACATGATCGCGATCCACAGGCCGCCGTCGGAGGCGAAGCTCTTCTGCGGCGCGAAGTAGTAGACGTCGGTCTCGGCGAGGTCGACGGGCAGACCGCCGGCGCCGGAGGTGGCGTCGACCAGCACCAGCGCGTCACCGGAGCCCACCCGCTCGATCGGCATCGCGACGCCGGTCGAGGTCTCGTTGTGGGTGAGGGCATAGGCGTCCACGCCGTCCTCGGCGACCGCGGCGGGATGGGTGCCGACCTCGGAGGTGATGACGCTCGGCTCGCTCAGCCAGGGCGCCTTCTTCGTGACGGCGGCGAACTTCGAGGAGAACTCGCCGAACGACAGGTGCTGCGACCGGTCGCGGACCAGCCCGAAGGCGGCGATGTCCCAGAACGCGGTGGTGCCGCCGTTGCCGAGCACGACCTGGTAGCCCTCGGGCAGCGAGAACAGGTCGGCGAGCCCGGAGCGCACGCGGCCGACGAGGCCCTTCACCGGCTTCTGGCGGTGCGAGGTGCCCATGAGGCCCGCGCCTGAGGCGGCGAGCGCGGCCAGCTGCTCGGTGCGAACCTTCGAAGGCCCGCAGCCGAAACGGCCGTCGGCGGGCTTGATGTCAGCGGGAATCACGATGTCAGCCACGTAGTGGAGCCTATCGAGCACCGCGGAATGCCCTGGACCGGGGCCCGGCATATGAGACATGATGAACCCCTTTCATTGATCAATCGTTGACAGAGCACGAGGACGGCACCGGCTGGAGGAGCGCCCAGATGGCCGATCTGCGCAGTGTCATCGAACGCTTGATCCGCCGGCGTACCCTCCTGCGGGCCGACCCGCCCCTGCCGACCGTGCTCGTGACCGGCGAGCAGGCGGTGGCGGCGGTCGACCGGCTGGCCGAGCCGTTCGAGACGGCCGTGCCCTACGCCCGCGTCATGGACGGCGCGCACGAGTCGGTCCTCGACCTGGTGAGCTCGCTGGCGGGCGACGAGGACCACACCGGCAAGGCCGAGACCGACCGCGGTCGGCTGGGCAAGCCGGTGGGCGGGTCGCTGCTGCCGCCGCCGCGTTTCCCGCTCGCGCAGTTCGTGTTGTGGGCGCGGGCCAGGCCCGAGGGCCGCGTGCCCGACCCGCACTCGCACACCGACTACCAGCTGTACAAGAAGCGGCTGAAGGACTGGCGGCGCGGCATGGCCGGCGGTGGCGGCGACGACGTCAAGACGTCGGCCGACTTCCTTGCGCGTGCCGCCACGACCTGGGTGCCGGTGGGCACGCTGGCCGTCTGGTGGGCCGGCGGCGCCGCCGACCTCGTGGGGGTCATCCCCTGGCTGCTCGGCCTCCTGGTGGCCTTGGGCGGCACACTGGCGCAGGGCACGATGTCGATCAGGGGTTCGCTGTTCACCGGCTGGTTCAGCAGCGAGCCGACCCTGGCGAGACGGCGGTTCGAGCGGCTGCCGCAATACGCGCTGCGCCTGGCGGCCGCGCCGGACGACGCCATCGAGGAACTGCTGGTCCACGCCCTGATGCAGGACCTGCACGAGGCGTACAAGAAGTGGATCATTCCGTGGCCGAGCTGGGGCAGGGGCCAGTACTGCCTGCTGGTCCTGCAGATCACCGACCCCGACGGCGTCAGCGCGCGGTTCCTGCGGCTGATGGAGGAGATCACCAAGAAGACCGGCCTGTTCGCCCCGATGCTCGTGCTGGCGGCCGTGCCCCACGGCGTGCCGCCGGCGCAGGCGGCGCCGAAGCCGCTGCGCGACCTGGAGGAGGCGGTCGCGCAGTGGCGCAACATGGCCAGGCTGGGCGTTCCCGAGCTGCGGCTGACCGTCGAGGCGACGGCCGTTCCCGCGCAGCCGCAGGACGACCCGTCGCCGCCGCGCCGCAGGCGGGCCATGGCCTACTGGACGGTGATGGCGCTGCTGGTGATCGTCCCGCTCTCGCTCGTGTACGCGATCCAGCTCGACAGGAACGAGCACTGCGGCGGCCTGCCCTGGGTCGAGCGGGTCGAGGACGAATGCGTCGGCGTCGTCAACGCGGAAAGGAGCACCCCCGAGACCCTGTTCGAGGGCGACGTGAAGGAGCTGGTCAAGAAGATCGACCAGAACAACGCCTACGCGATCGGCTCCGGCAGGTACATCAGCCTGGTCCTGTTCGGGGAGTTCTCGATCAAGAAGACGGCGGAGGACGACACCCGGCTCGCCGCGGCGGTCTCCGAGCTCGCCGCGGTCGAGGAATACCAGCGTACGGTCACCAGCACCCCCCGGTTACACGTGCTGATCGCGAACGCGGGCGACAACTTCGACCACGGGCGCAGGGCGGCCCGGCTCATCATCGACATGGCCGAGCAGGACAAGCGCGTGATGGGGGTGGTGGGCCTGCCGCGCAGCGTGGCGGGCATCGGCGAGGCGATCAGGGAGCTGCACCTGGCGAAGATCCCGATGGTGTCGAGCACGGCGACGGCCGACCGGTTCGGCTACATCAGCAACCCCGGGCTGCCCGGCCAGCCCGGGGAGCCCTCCCCCTACTACTTCCAGGTGGGGCCGACCAACGTCCGCCAGGCGGCATTCGGCGCCCGGTTCGCCCGGAGGACCCTCCTCAAGGGCGTGAGCAACCCCACCGCGGTCATCGTCGAGGACCGCTCGCAGGGCGACGTGTACACCCTGAACCTGGCGGACGACTTCGAGGCGGCCCTGACGGAGGAGAAAGCCGACGTGCAGCGGATCTCGTACACGGTCCAGCAGGGCGGCATCTCCTCGGCGGCGGGCAAGGCGTGCGCGCTCGCACCCGACGTCCTCGTCTACGCGGGGCGGGCGTCAGAGTTCCGGGCCTTCCTGACGGCGGTCGAGGGCAACGCCTGCGGCGCGGTGAAGGTGATCGCGGGCGACGACGTCGTCAAGGTGGTGACCGACCACGGCGACGAGATCGCGAACACGAAACAGGCCGACGTCTACTACCTGGCGCTGGCGCACAGGGCGTTGTGGCCGCGCTCGTCGGCCACCTCGTTCGTCAGCAAGCTGCAGGACAAGGGGCACCCGACGGCCTCCGACGACAACCTCATCCTCACCTACGACGCCGCCGACGTGGTCTACCGGGCCGCCAACGCCGCCTACCAGGCGGCCGGCATGGCGGGAGGGGAGGGGGACGTGCAGCTGCCGAGCCGGGGCGACATCCTCTACCGGCTGGCCAGGACGTCGGGGAACGCCGCCTGGGCCGGATCGGGCGGGGTGGTGAGCTTCGACCTCACGGAGCGGCACACGCCCATCGACAAGGCCATAGCGATCATGAAGGTGGAGAAGTCGGAATGGGGCTACACCCGCCTTGTGAAGCGCTGCGGCCGGCTGGACACGAACGAACCGCCGTCCAAGGACCCTCTGTGCACGGGCCTGCCGAACAAGTGACCCGACGAACGGCTGCCGCGATCGGCGCGGCAGCCGAACGGACCATGGTCAGTAGTTGCCGGTCACCTCGTCGGCGCCCGGGACGTCGCTCAGTGGGCGCGACGAGGGCCCCGTGTAGGTGGCGCTCGGGCGGACGAGCCTGCCCGTCCGCTTCTGCTCCAGGATGTGCGCGGCCCAGCCGGCCGTGCGGGCGCAGGTGAACATCGAGGTGAACATGTGGGAGGGCACCTCGGCGAAGTCGAGCACGACGGCAGCCCAGTATTCGACGTTGGTGGCGAGCACCCGGTCGGGCTTGCGCGCGTGCAACTCGTCGAGCGCGGCCTGCTCCAGCGCAGCGGCGACCTCGTAGCGGGGGGCGTCCAGTTCCTGGGCGGTGCGCCGCAGCACGCGGGCGCGCGGGTCCTCGGCGCGGTAGACGCGGTGGCCGAAGCCCATGAGCCGGTTACCCTTGTCGAGCTCGCTCTGGACGTACTTCTTGGCGTCGCCGAGCTGCTCGACGCCCTCGATCATGTGGAGCACCCGGGCCGGGGCGCCGCCGTGCAGCGGGCCCGACATGGCGCCGACCGCGCCGGAGAGTGCGGCGGCCACGTCGGCGCCGGTGGAGGCGATGACGCGGGCGGTGAACGTGGACGCGTTCATGCCGTGCTCCGCGGCCGAGGTCCAGTAGGCGTCGATGGCCTTGACGTGCTTGGGATCAGGCTCACCGCGCCAGCGGATCATGAAACGCTCGACGATGGTCTTGGCCTCGTCGACCCGGCTCTCCGGAACCATCGGCAGGCCCAGGCCGCGCGCGGACTGCGCGACGAATGACAGCGCCATCACGGAGGCGCGGGCGAGCTGGTCGCGTGCCTCCTGGTCGCTCACGTCGAGCAGCGGCTTGAAGCCATAGGCGGGAGCCAGCATGGCCAGCGCGCTCTGCACGTCCACGCGGATGTCACCCGAATGGACGGGGATGGGATAGGGCTCCGCCGGCGGCAGGCCCGGCTGGAACTTGTTGTCGACCAGCAGGCCCCAAACGTGCCCGAACGGGACACGGCCAACCAGGTCCTCGATGTCGACGCCCCTGTAGCGAAGGGCGCCCCCTTCTTTGTCCGGTTCCGCGATCTCGGTCTCGAAAGCCACGACGCCTTCGAGGCCGGGTTTGAAGTCGGACATGCTCGGCCGCCTCCCTTTCTTGCCATGTCACGGCAATGCCTTGATGTCGAGATACCGGCGGGTCAATTTAACCCCCTCCCAGCTCACGGTCGGTCCCGGGACCCGCCGTAAGGCCAAACCTGCTGGTGGGAGGGTCGTAGGGGATCCTCCACAAGAAGCGCGCAAGAATACCGTCTTGTGGATGCCACCCCGCGCCCGCCCGTGCTGGCGGGGCTACGCCGCACGTACGAAGGCGAGCCGCTGCTCGAGTCCGACGTCGCGCCCGATCCGATCGCACAGTTCACCACCTGGTTCCAGGACGCGCTCGACGCCGGCCTGCCCGAGCCCAACGCGATGATCCTGGCCACCGCCTCCGCGGGCGGCCGGCCCGGCGCCAGGACGGTCCTGCTGAAGGGCTACGACGAACGCGGATTCGTCTTCTACACCAACTACGAGTCCCGCAAGGGCCGCGACCTGGCCGAGAACGCCCGCGCGTCCCTGCTGTTCCCCTGGCATCCCATCCGCCGCCAGGTGCGGATCGAGGGCACCGTGACCAGGATCCCCCAGGAGGAGTCGGCCGAATACTTCCGCTCCCGCCCGTACGGCTCGCGCATCGGCGCCTGGGCCTCGCGGCAGTCGGCGGTCGTGCGCTCCAGGGAGGAGTTGGACGCCCGCTACGAGGAACTGGCGGCGCGCTGGCCGGAGGATCCGCCGGTGCCCGACTTCTGGGGAGGTTTCCGGGTCGCCCCGGTGGAGGTGGAGTTCTGGCAGGGCCAACTCGACCGGATGCACGACCGGCTCCGCTACCGGCGCACGCGACCCGGCTGGGTTCTGGAGAGATTGGCCCCTTAAGGTCTTCTAAGTGGCATTCGGGGAGCTGGTCAAGCGTCATGTGGTGGACACCAGGCCGCTGGGCGTGCAGGCCTACCGGCGGCTCTGGGTCGGCCAGGCCATCTCGCACATCGGCGTCGGCGCCACCGTCGTGGCCGTCGGCCAGCAGGTGTGGGAGCTGACCCAGTCCTCGTTCTGGGTGGGGCTGCTCGGCATGGCCAACCTCGTGCCGCTGATCGTCTTCGGACTGTGGGGCGGGGCGGTGGCCGACGCCGTCGACCGGCGCAAGCTGCTCATCGCCGGCTCGGTCGTCGCCTGGGCCGCCACCCTGCTCATCCTCGTGCAGGCGCTGCTCGACCTGCGCAACATCTGGCTGGTCTTCGGCGCGGTCGCGCTCAACGCCACGGGGTTCGCGATCACCGGGCCGACCAGGGGAGCGATCATCCCCCGGATCCTCGAACGGGAGCTGGTGCCCGCGGCCAACGCGCTCAACTCGCTGGTGTACAGCATCGGCGCGGTGGCCGGGCCGATGGTCGGCGCGGTGATGCTGGCCTCGGGAGGGTTCGCCGCGGCGTACGCGGTGGACGCCCTGCTGTTCACCGGGAGCCTCTACGCGGCGCTCAGACTGCCCTCACTGCCTCCGCTGGGCGAAGTGAGTCGTCCGGGTGCGAGGGCCGTCCTCGCGGGCCTCAGCTTCATCGCCAGGAGCCCGGTGCTGCTGATGTCGTTCGTCGTCGACATCATCGCGATGGTGTTCGCCATGCCGCGGGCGCTCTTCCCCGAACTCTCCGCCGACCGGTTCGGCGGCTCCATGATCGCGCTCGGCTGGATGACCTCCGCCATGGCCATCGGCGCCGTCGCGGGCGCGCTGTTCTCCGGCTGGGTGGGCCGGGTCTCGCGGCAGGGGGTGGCGCTCGTCGTCGTCATCGCCGTGTGGGGGCTCGCCGTCGCCGCCGCCGGGCTGGCGCACGAGCTGTGGCTCGTGGTCACGTTCATGGCCGTCGGCGGCGTGGCGGACGTCGTCTCGTCGGTGTGGCGGCAGTCCATCCTGCAGCTGTACGCGCCCGACGAGATGCGGGGGCGGCTGCAGGGCGCGTTCATGGTGGTGGTGGCGGGCGGCCCACGCCTCGGCGACCTGCGGGCCGGCGCCACCGCGACGGCGTTCGGGCTGAGCGGCGCCTGGGTGGGCGGCGGGATCGCCTGCATGGTGACGGTGCTGGTCGTGGGGCTGTCGGTGGCGGGCTTCAGGAACTTCCGCGCCCACCAGCCGGCCCAGGCCCCCGACCGCCCGGCGCCGGAAACCGGTTGACCACCCCGGCCGCCGCCCGAACGCCGCCCTCGGCCACGGCTCCGGCCCTGAGGGCCCGGTCCCTGCGGTTCCGGTCCTGAGGCCGGACCGGTCAGGCTGCGTCGGCCGCGGTCCGCAGATCCGCCAGGAACCCCTCGTACGCGTCGTCCCTGTCGGGTGCGCGCAGCACCGCCGACGGATGCACGGTGGCCACCGCGAGCGCGTCCCCGAGCGGAACCGGTTCGCCGCGCTGCCGGGTCACCCGGAACTCCCGCCCGAGCAGCGCCCTGGCCGCCGTCGCGCCGAGCACCACGACCACCTTGGGCCGTACCACGGCCAGTTCGGCGTCGAGCCACGGACGGCACGCGTCGATCTCGGCGGCCGTCGGCTTCTGATGGATCCGCCGTTTCCCTCTCGGCGTGAAGGAGAAATGTTTGACGGCGTTCGTGAGATATACGGACTCCCGGGCGATCCCGGCCTCGCGCAGCCCTCGGTCGAGCACGCGGCCGGCCGGCCCGACGAACGGGTGCCCCTGCCGGTCCTCCTGGTCGCCGGGCTGCTCGCCGACCAGCATGAACGCCGCCCGCCTCGGCCCCTCGCCGAACACCGTCCGGGTGGCGTTCCGATACAGGCCGCAGCCCTCGCAGTGGGCCGCCGCCTCGCGCAGGTCGTCGAGCTGCAGCCGGTCGGGAAGGAACCGGGCCGCTCCGTTGTTGCCGTCCATAACCATCGTCGGTCGTTCTCCCAATAGGCTTGACGTGACTCCTGTGCCCGCTGCGGACGGGCTCAGTCCCCGCCACGACCGGCGTAGCATTCAGTTGGGAGGACTGCCTTGACCGCACACGGCCTGATCGACACCACGGAGATGTATCTCCGCACGATTTACGAGCTCGAGGAGGAGGGCATCGTCCCGCTCCGAGCCCGCATCGCGGAGCGCCTCCAGCAGAGCGGCCCCACCGTGAGCCAGACCGTCGCGCGCATGGAGCGTGACGGGCTCGTTCGCGTCGAGGGTGACCGGCATCTCGCCATGACCGAGCTGGGGCGCACGCTGGCCACCCGGGTGATGCGCAAGCACCGCCTCGCCGAGTGCCTGCTCACCCAGGTGATCGGGCTCCCGTGGGAAGAGGTGCACATCGAGGCGTGCCGCTGGGAGCACGTCATGTCGGAGTCGGTGGAGTCGCGCCTGGTGACGCTGCTCGGCAACCCCACGGTCTGCCCGCACGGCAACCCCATCCCCGGGCTGGCCGAGCTGGGCGTCAGCGAGGTGGACGAGTCCGGCGACAGCGCGCTGACCACGATGTGCGACGTCGCGGGGGCCAGGGAGACGCCCGTCGTCATCCGCCGAATTAGCGAACAAGTGCAAAGCGATCCCGCTGTGATGCTTAAACTCAAGCAAGTTGGGATACAACCCGGACGCGAGGTGACGCTCGCGGCGAGCGACGATGGTGTGCGGGTGACAGGTGACGGTGACAGTGACGACACTCCCGCGGAGCTTCCGCGTGATGTCGCCGCGCACGTTTTTGTCTCCAAGCGCTGACGCGCGCGCGGCTGCTTGGTTGAATCCCTCCTGGGAGGCCCTCCACTCTCCCTTGGCCAAGACTGTTGCAGGAGCGCCCGTGGTCCGCTTTGCAGACACGCCACCCCGAGGAGTGGTCGCCGGATGAAGCGATGGGGGGATCTGTCACAGGAAACGGCTGATCACCTTGGCGCCGGATCCGTGCTCGACCAGGCTGAGATGGCGGTGGTGGTCACCGACCGTTTCAGCAACCTGCTCTACTGGAACCCGTTCGCCGAGAAGCTTTTCGGCCACACGGTCACGACGTCGGCGCGTGACACGTCCGTCCTGTCCCTCGGGATCATGGAGAAGGACCACCCGCTCGCCATCGACCTGGCCAAGCACGTGCTCAAGGGCGGCGTGTGGGAGGGCACGTTCGACGTCCGGCGCGGCGACGGCACGATCGTCTACGTTCGCGCCCAGGCGGTGCCGTTGCGCCACGAGTCGGGCTCGGTCACGGGCATCGTCATCCTCGCCCGCGAGGCGCTGCGCAGCAACGAGCGCGAGAAGGACCGGTTCGGGCTGCTCGAACGCATCGGTGAGCGGCTGGCCGGCTCCCTCTACGTCGAAGAGACGCTCAAGCGCGTGGCCGAGATGCTGGTCCCGCAGTTCGCCGACCACTGCTTCATCGAGTTGACGGAGGGCGACCGGCTCGTCCGCAGGGTCTCTCAGCACGTACAGGGGTGGTCGCCCCCGTCGGGCACATGGAAGCCGGTGGGCGCGGAGATCCGCTATCCCTCCGGCCACTACGCTGACACCGCGCTGCGCCGCCAGGAGACCATCCTGGTCGAGGACTTCTCCAACAGCAGTTTCCCCGCCCCCACCGAGAGCAGCGCGCGGTTGTGCGGCGAGATCGGCATGACCTCGGCCATCGTCGCCCCCCTGCTGGTGCGGGGCGAGACGCTGGGGCTGATGTACCTCGGCCTGTCCAACCTCACCGACCGGCGCAGCCCTCACTACGACGCCTTCGACCGTGACTTCGTGGGCGCCATCGCCACCCGGGTCGCGCTCGCGATCGACAACGCGCTGCTGTTCGAGGAGGAGCGCCACACCGCCGAGTCGTTCCAGAAACACCTGCTGCCGAGGGCGCTTCCGCAGCTCGACGGCCTGCAGATCGCGGTGCGCTACTACCCTGCCGCCCCGCTCGCCTCCCACGGGCAGGGCATCCAGACGCAGGTGGGCGGCGACTGGTACGACGTGATCCCGCTGTCGGCCGGCCGCGTCGGCATCGTCATCGGCGACGTCGAGGGCAGGGGCGCCAAGGCGGCGGCCGTCATGGGGCAGCTCAGGGCCGCGCTGAGGGCGTTCGCTCAGGACGACAAGTCGCCCGCCGACATCCTGGCCAGGCTCGACGAGTGGACGCGCATCATCGCCACGCCCGAGCAGGACGACAGCGGCGCCGACATCAGCATCCCGCCCATCGTGACCTGCCAATACCTCGTCTACGACGCCTGGTCGCGCCAGCTGTCCTTCGCCAACGCCGGCCACGCGCCGCCGCTGCTGCTCGTCGACGGCCAGTGCGTCGAGCTGGACATCGAGGAGGTCGGTCAGCCGCTCGGGGTGCGCGCCAAGGGCCTGCACGCCGACCTGGTCTACAAGGAGGAGACCCGCACCCTCCCGCCGGGCGCGGCGCTGCTGCTCTACACCGACGGCCTCGTCGACCGCCGTCCCGGCCGCGACGGACGTCCGCCGAGTGAGGAAGAGACGCTCGGGGTGCTCTGCGAGGCACTGACCAAGATGTCCGGGGCCGAGGCCGAGCGCATCGCCGACGTCGCCACGGTCGCGGTGCCCGGCGAGATCGACGACGACATGGCGATCCTCGTGGTCCGCTCCAGCGACGTCGATCTCGACGTCGAGGAGCGCACGTTCCCCGCCCAGCCCATCATGGTGGGCGAGGCCCGGCGCATGGCGTCGGAGGCGTTCGCGGGCTGGAATGTGCCGGAGGAGCGCGCTGAGCTGGCCTGTCTGCTCGTCTCCGAGGTGGTGACCAACGTCGTCCTGCACGCCGCCACCTCCAGCGTGCCGCGCAGGGAGCTGGTCGTGGAGGGCCCGCCGCTGCCGTTCGAGGAGTCGTGGGACGTCCCGGGCCTCGACGACGAGGTGGTCGGCGACAAGGAGTTCACGCTGCGGCTGCGCAGGGGCGAGGAGTCGGTCTGGGTCGAGGTGTTCGACCAGGACCTGCGGCTGCCCCGCATCCGCAGCGCGGGCGAGAACGACGAGGGCGGGCGTGGCCTCTACCTGGTCGACCAGCTGGCCAGACGCTGGGGATCGCGACCTACCAGGGAAGGCAAAGCCGTCTGGTTCGAGATTCCCACGCGCAGCAGGTGAGTGATTCACTGGGCGGATGGAGCTGGCCTTCGAACGACGGGGCGTCGGCGCGCCGCTGATCCTCATCCACGGCATCGGTCACCACTGGCAGGCATGGTCGCCGGTGCTCGACCGACTGGCCGCCGCACGCACGGTGATCGCGCTCGACCTTCCGGGTTTCGGCGCGTCGCCGGGGTTGCCCGACGGCATCCCCTCCACCGCCGAGTCGCTGGCCGACGCCGTCGAGTCGTTCTGCGCGCTGCTCGGCGTACGCGAACCGCATGTGGCGGGCAACTCGCTCGGCGGCTACATCGCGCTGGAGCTGGCCTCGCGTGGCGTCGTAAGGTCGGCCACCGCGTTGTCGCCGGCGGGTTTCTGGTCGCGTTCGGAGCTGGTCTACTGCCAGTCGGTGCTGCGTGCCCTGCGAGCCTCGGCCAGGGCGATGCCGCAGGAGCAGGTCGTCAGGGCGGCGGAGAACCCGATGCTCCGGGCCGTGTCGGCCGGGGTGCTGGTCGCCCATCCGTCGCGGTTGTCGTCGACGGCGCTGATCGCGGCCACGCAGGCGCTGGGCCGGGCGAGCGGCTTCGACGAGACGCTGGAGTCGTTCGCCGGCCTGATGCCGCCCGCGCCGCCGAAGTCGCCCATCTCGATCGTGTGGGGCGAGCACGACCGGCTCCTGCCGCGCCGCCAGGCGGTGCGCGCGGCCCGCTGGTCGGGGCAGCGGGTCAAGCTGCTGAAGGGGTGCGGCCACGTGCCGATGAGCGACGACCCCGGCCTCGTGTCCCGCGTCATTCTGGAGTCTTCGGCGGCCGAGGCCGGATCCCGGTAGGCCGACGTACGGCGGCAGGTCTGAACTCGTCAGGCGCGCCACTTCGGGCGGGCGGCACTCGCCGAAGCGCTGTGCCCAGTGCTGCTACGGTATGCCGTTGTTCTCATGTCAGCCTGCTGCTGACCGGCCACGAAAGGAAGTCAACATGCCCAACGACGGCGACGGGATCGACGTGGCACTCGCCGGTGAGCTCATCGCCATGACCGACGAGGATCTACGTTCGCAGCAGGGGGCGAGCGCTGGAGGAGAGGCATACCGCGACTGGAAGAACAACGTCGAGGCGCAGCTGACGTACCGCCGCGTGACCACCCGGAACGCCGATCGCCTCACCGAGATCATGGACCAGTACGGCTGGCCGACGGTCACGCTGGTCGGCGAGGAAGGGGCACGCCGGGCGTGGTTGGTCGCTCAGCATGCCGATCGGCAGCTGGACGTGCAGCGACGCGCGTTGCGCCTGATGGAGGAGGCGGTGGCGGCGGGGGAGGCCGACCCCGGCATGCTGGCCATGCTCCGCGACAGGGTCCTGGTGAACGAGGGACACGAGCAGATCTGCGGCAGCCAGATCGCCGACGTCAGGGACGGGGTTCCCATTCCGTGGCCTTGTCAGGATCCCGCCCATGTGAATCGGCGGCGGGCGGAAGCCGGGCTTGATCCGCTCCCCGTCTGATCGAGCGGGGCCTAGACCTTGGTCTGGCCCCAGACGAGCAGCATGGCGATGATGAACACGATCATCACCCCGGCATAGCCGACCGGGCCCAGGCGCAGTGCCCGGCGCACGCGGTTGAGGCCCCACGCGACCAGCAGGGCCAGGAAGACCAGGAGGATCAGGCCGCCGTCCATGCGTCCAGTATGCGGTGTGCGCGGGCTTTCCGCGCGGTCGTGGTCGAGATGATGCGGATGCCGCGGCCAGGGATGATCTGTGTGCGGTGTTCACGAGGATGACGCCGACAGCGGTCCAGGGGTTGCCAACGATCACTCATGGATCCTGCCGTCATGACATCGCCACCGTTTTTTACACTGGCATGACTTCGCCAATTTCATCGAGTAGATTGCCGTGCCAAAGCGCTTCCCTATAAGAGTGCTTCTTGTCCTTATTTGGGTGTATGGCGAAGATTATGACTCGTGGCTGGCATGCGCTATTGAGTGAGTGTTTGCGCAAGACGGACATCTCCGGACGGGGTGGGATGCCGGTCATTCTTCTCATGGGGCTGCCGGAAACAGGGAAGAGTGCCATGCTCGATCGCATGGCGAAAGGCGTGCACAGGCCGCCATCGCCCGTGATCCGCCTTCAGTCGGATCTGTCGCCTCCTGCGGATCTCTCGAAGCTGGTTCAGACGTTCGCTCACCGGCTGATAGTGGACGATAAGGTCAAGATGCCCCGTACCATCTTCACCTTGGTTGTTCTAGGCATGGATCCGAACTTGCCGGACATCCAGCTAGCAGACGAACTGGAGCGCACCCTCGACCCCAGGAAGGATCAAGCGCCGGACAACCTGGCGCAGCTGGGTGAACTCGCGGGGTTGTTGCCGAACGTCGGCCCCTGGCTGAGAATGTTGATCATTGGTGCGGGTCTGGTCGGCCGCCGTGTCAACGCCGGCGAACGGCTGTATCACGATGCAAGGGCGTGGCTGGACAAAAGAGTCGACGGCAACATTTTCGGTCTCACGCGCGATTACCATCGAGGTCACGCGCATGAAAAGGCCATCGCGCGGAGAATGCTCGTCGAAGCCTTCCTCGAAGATCTCGCCCAGGCGTGGGCCGGCCGGACCTATCCCCGCAACTGCCTTCTGCTGCTCGACGGCGCCGACCATCCGGTCAAAAGCTCCTTTCTGCAGGCTATTGTCGATGCGAGAACCTGGCGCGCCAGAGAATCTCTGGACGCGGATCCTCTCCTCGTCGTGGCCGCATCGAGGACGTGGCACAAAGGCATCACCGGATGGACATGCCCGGGAACGAGGGGGGAACGCCGGCCGCCCGCGCTCGGAACTGCGGCGTACTGCGACTGGCTCGAACGACGCGGTCCAGCGGAACCGAGTTACTGGTACCCCGTGCTCATGCCGGAGGCCGAGCCGGCCGAGACGACTTATGGGCCCGCGATCGCCACACTGACCGGCGGCTACGCGGGTGCGGTTCGTGAGCTGACCGCCCTGCTGGGCGGGGCCAGGGACGACGACGACTTCCGCGCCATCCTGCACCGGGCACGGACGCTCGACCGCCTCCCGCACCTGCCGTCTCACCGCGACCAGCTGACCGCGTGGTCCGCGGCCAGATGCGTCGACGATGCCGAGAACGCCCTGCCGGACGGTACGAACCAGGCCTCGCGTCTCCGCCACGATCTGGCCGCGGGGCTGTGGCTCACCAGCCTCGGAGGGGAGGCGAACCGCAGAGGAATCCCCGCGTCCCGCGACGGCAAGGAGGTCGTCGTCCTTCATCCCTGGCTCAGGCGGCTGCTGTTGCACCGCCTTGCTGGAGACCCGCAACGCTGGGACCAGGCGCACGAGGCGATGGAGAGCTATTACCGCAGGCCCGAGGTGGCCGATGAGGTGTCCGCCATGTACCACAGGCTCGCGCGGGTGACGGACAAGGACGACTCGCATCTGGACGAAGTGGTGAGCTTCCTGGCGGAGAAGATGACGGAGCTCGACGTACGCGACCAAGAGGACACCCGTCTTGCGGAATGGGTCCGCATCTACGAACAGGTGACCACGGCGCCCAACCGCCTGCCGTTGGACCGGCCCCTGGACGCGCTCTACGACGCGTTGGTCGCGAAGCGGTCCGGCGCGGGCCCGTCGGACCGGGCCTGCGTGATCAGGACACTGGTGGTGGACAGGTGGTTCCATCTCGACCCGCTGCTCGATCCGCGCGGCAGACGCAGAAGCAACATCAGGCTCCAGTTGCCCATGTTGCAGACCAGCACCGGGGCGGCGTTCTTCGGGCGGGAGGCAGAACGTTATGACGACCGCGGTCGCTGACGTGTGGTTTCCGCCCTCCACCGGATACACGCGGCGTCGCCGTCTGAGGCGGATCGGGACCGTCGCGGTCGTCGTCCTGGCTCTCATGGCAGCCGGCATGCATGGCGTGCTCAGCTCACCGCCGAAGCTCACCGACGCCGCCGACACCTTCGACCAGAGCCTGGAGGACATCATGGAACGCATCCGTGCGGAGAACGCGAAGGTGATGGCCGGCCATCCGGACGCGTACGCGACCATCGTCGCCTTACTGCCGATGTCGGGCGACGCCGCCGAGACGGGTCTGGGCCTCGACTCCATCAGACATGCACTCCAGGGGGCCCACCTCGCGCAGCTGTGGCGCAACGCCGACCCGTCGGCGGCCCCGTACATCAGGCTGCTCGTCGGAAGCATCACGTCCGATGAGTGGGAGGACACCGTGGAGGAGCTGGAACGGCGGGTGGAGAGCGAGCGCATCACGGGTGTCATCGGGTTGGGCAACAGCGTGGACGCCACCAAGCGAGTGATCGGCCGGCTGAGCCAGACCAAGATCGCGATGGTGGCCGCCGTCATCACCTCCGATGAGCTGCAAGGCCATGAAGCGCTGGTACGCGTAGCACCCCTCAACAATGACCAGGCCGAGGCCGCTGTGCGTTTCGCCGAACGGGCCGTCCCGGTGCTCAAGCCCATCACCGTGACGGACACCAACTCCCGTGACAGCTACACCAAGTCGCTGAGCGAGTCCTTCGAGAACACGCTCGCGAGCGTCGTCGTCGCGAAGCACCGCAGTCGGCCGCTGACCTTCGACTCATCGGTCAAGTCGGCGGGGACGGTCATCGGCAACATCGCGGACAAGATCTGCAACTCCGACGCCAACACCGTCTTCTACGCGGCCCGTTCGCAGCACCTCCCCACGCTGCTCCAGGGCCTGAGCCGGTCGAGACCCTGCGTGGAACGGGGGATGACCGTCATCGCCGGCGACGACGCCAGCGAGATCAGCAAACCCGTCAAGGACCCCAGGTGGGCGGACAGCGGTGGCAAGATCCGGTTGTATCGCACTGCTCTGGCCCACGGCGCGAACGTGTCCGATCCGGACAGCAGGGTGCTCGACGCGATCAAGGCCAGGTTCGGCGCGAAGGACACCAAGGGGTATGCGCGGCTGTTCGGCGCGGAACCGCTGGACGACGGCCACGCGATCATGCACCACGACGCCCTGTACCTCACGATCAAGGCAATCGACCGGTATGCCAGGGACCTGGATGAGCTGGGGCCGGAGGAGGTGGCTGCCATGCTGCGCAGCGGCACGGTCTCCGTGGACGGCGCGAGCGGCAAGATCGAGATCGGCCATGACGGCAATTCGCTCAAGCGGGAGGTCCCCATCCTGCGGCTCGACCCCTACGGCAACACGTCCTTCGCCCAGTGGGCGTCGCCGCAGCCCATCGGTGACCGGGCGTGGCAGGACGACCGCGCGGTCAGAATCCGAAGGAGCGGCCGATGATCTCCTTCATGATCTCGGTGGTGCCCCCGTAGATGGTCTGGACCCGGCTGTCCATCCATGCCTTGGCGACGGGATATTCCGTCATGTAGCCGTAGCCGCCGTGGAGCTGGAGGCAGCGGTCGATGACCTTGGTCTGCACTTCGGTGGTCCACCACTTGGCCTTGGCGGCGTCGACCGCGGTGAGTTCCCCGGCGTTGAGCGCGCGGATGCACTTGTCGACGTAGTGGCGGGCGATCTCCGTCTCGGTGGCCAGCTCCGCGAGGACGAACCTGGTGTTCTGGAACGACCCGATGGAGCGTCCGAACGCCTGGCGGGTCCTGCAGTATTCGATGGTCTGTTCCAATACGCCCTCCGCCGCGGCCACCGCCGCCACGGCGATCGACAGGCGTTCCTGCGGCAGGTTGTTCATGAGCTGCACGAAGCCCTCGCCGTCGTCCGGGCCGAGGCGGTTCGCGACGGGCACGCGTACGTTGTCGAAGAAGAGCTCGGCGGTGTCCTGGGCCTTCATGCCGATCTTGTCGAGGTTGCGTCCGCGTTCGAACCCCTCCATGCCGCGCTCCACGACGACCAGGGTGGTGCCCCTGGCCCCCGCATCGGGGTCGGTCTTGGCCACCACGATCACGAGGTCGGCGTTGATGCCGTTGGTGATGAACGTCTTCTGCCCGTTGACGACGTAGTGGTCGCCCTCGCGGATGGCCGTGGTCCTGATGCCCTGCAGGTCGCTGCCCGCGCCCGGTTCGCTCATCGCGATGGCGGTGATCAGCTCGCCGCTCACGAACCCGGGCAGCCACCGCCGCCGCTGCGCGTCGTCGGTCAGATCCACCAGGTACGGCGCCACGACGTCGTTGTGCAGCGAGAAGCCGAGCCCGGTGGCGTTGTTCCGCATGAGCTCCTCGACGATCACCGCGTTGTAGCGGAAGTCGCGGATCCCGGAGCCGCCGTGCTCCTCGGGCACCGAGAAGCCGAACATGCCGAGTTCGCCGGCCTTCTTCCAGACCTCGCGGGGGACCACGCCGTCCTTCTCCCACCGCGCGTGGTGCGGCACGACCTCACGGGCCATGAACGCGCGCACGCTCTCGCGGAAGAGGAGGTGCTCCTCGTCGAAGAGGTCTCGCTGCATCGGTCGCCTCCGGAATAGGGTCCTGTTACTGCGAGGTATACCCCTTTTGCCGGTACGGCGGGAGCCGCGGACACGGGTTCATCACAAGTGCCCGGATGTGGTGGATTCGGTATGTAGGGCGGGTGTTTTCGACTCTAGGATCTACCGTCGGCGTATTTGTGGCTGATCGGAGTCTCCCGTGAGTCGATGGCGCAAGGCGTTGATCGCCGCATCGGTGGGCGCGGCCGCTTCCACCGCGTTCGTCGTGACCTCCTCCATCCCCGGCCAGGCCGAAGCCTCGCTGGTGGCCACCTACCATTGCGAGGGCGGGATCGCCGGCGCCGGGGTCGACATCGAGGCCAGGATCACGCCGCAGATCGAGGCCGGCGGGCTGATGAACGTACGCTGGGGCATCTCGTACGCGGGCACGCAGCGCTTCGGCTCGCCCGGGTTCTTCCCCGCGGGCTCCTCCCTCGACCTTGAGGGCGTCGTGGACATCAGCGGCGCCTGGATCGGGCAGCTAAGGCCGAGGGGCGGCCAGGAGCAGGGCGAGCTGGTGCCGGGCGAGTTCCTCGACCTGCCGGAAGGGCTGTCCGACCAGGGATCCATCGGGCGTTCGGGAACGGTCCGCTTCAGGCCCGGCGCCCTGACCGTCAGGTTCACGCCCGCCGAGGGCGAGGTGACGGTCAACAACGACAAGACGTCGGACATCGCGTACGACGGCGGCTGGAGGCGGAGGCAGACCGCCGAGGAGTTCGCCGACCACCTCAACGACGTGCACCGGACCAGAACGAAAGACGCCAAGGCCACGCTGAACTTCACCGGCACGAAGGTCGCCTACATCGCCAGGCGCGAGCGCGGCCTCGGCAAGATCCAGGTGAAGCTGGACGGCCAGACCGTCACCGACCCGCTGGTCGAGCCGGGCAAGGACCGTAACGGCACGGAGATGACGGGCACCGCCTCGAAGGAGGTCCTCTGGGAGTCGCCGGAGCTCAAGTACGGGCCGCACATCCTGGAGACCATCAACATGGAGGAGAAGGTCGCCTACGTTGACGCGTTCAGGGTGACGGTCAGCGACATCACCGAGCCGCCGGAGCACGACCAGGCCACGTGCGAGCTCCAGGGCGACCCCGGGGCCATCGACGTCACCGTGCCCGGACCGACGGATGACCCCTCGGACGACCCGACGGACGACCCCAGTGACGACCCGAGCGAGGATCCGACCGACGAGGACAGCACGCCTCCGGGCGGCGACTCCATCGGCGGGGATCATGTGGCCGTGGTGCCCACGGGTTCCAGCTCGGGTTCGTCCACCCCGAAGAGCTCCAAACCGACCGCGACCCGGTACGTCCGTGCCCAGGTTCCCAAGACGCCCAAGGGCGGCGTGGACAGCGGTGAGGCACCGATAGCCGGTGAAGGGCCGCCGCTCGGGCTCGTGACCAGCGGGGCCGTGCTGGTGGTGGGAAGTGTCGGCGGCGGTCTGCTGCTGCGCAGGCGCAGGGCCGCGCACGCGGGGGGAACGGGCCGATGACCGAGCAGCCGATGACCGAGCAGAGGACGCCGATGCAGCGCGCGCTGCCCGGCCTGCTGATCGCGGGCTCGCTCGGCGGTGTCGGCATCGTCATGGTGACGCTCCTGTCGCTGGCGCCGCCCGTGGACGACGGCTCCGGTCCGCTCGCGGCGCCGGCCGCCGCGCATGAGACGCCGACGATGGCTCCGACGAAGGTGCCGATGGAGAACGCGGGCGCGTTCGTGCTCCCGGCCACGGTGGGGCCGGGAGGCAAGGACGTGCCCTTGACGCCGGCCCGCCTGGAGGCGCCGCCCCCGCTGGCCGCCGCACCGGTCGTGCCCGCCATCCCGAAGGCCAGGAAGAAGAGCACGGCCCAGGTACGACCCACCCGCATCAAGATCCCCAAGATCAAGGTGAACGCGTCGATCCGGTCCGTCACCCTGGACAAGCAGGGCAAACTTGGCACCCCGCCGTTGCGCAAGGCGGGCCTGACCGGCTGGTACCGCCACTCGCCCCTCCCGGGCGAGCTCGGGCCCTCGATCATCAACGGCCACGTGAGCACCCGCCGAGGCCCCGCCGTCTTCGACCGCCTGCGCGAACTGGCCAAGGGCGACCAGATCTACGTGTACCGCTCGGACGGCAAGGTCACCCGCTTCACGGTCAGCGGGATCGAGCAGGCCAGCAAGAACACGTTCCCGACCAAGCGGGTGTACGGGAACACCACCAACTCCCAGATCCGGCTCATCACGTGCGGCGGCGTCTACAACAAGACAACCCACCACTACACGGACAACATCATCGTGTACGCGACGTTGTCGAAGAAGAAGGGCTGACCGGCTGTTTTCCGGGTTTACGGGAAAGTTGACAGGGACAGTTCGTAAGATCTCAACCTAACCGTGACCAACGGCTGGAATTCTGGCACGACTGTTGATACTGCGCTGAAATGGAGCTGGAAGTGCTGACGTCCAAGGCGCGGCGCCGCCTCGCCCTCAAGACATCCGCTATGGCCGTTCTAGGCGCAGGGATCTTCGGAGCGATACCTGTGATGGCCGCGGTGGCGCAACCGGCTCCCGTGGCTTACAACTGTGCAGCGAACGGAACTAACGCGAGCGTCGTCTTCACCATGGAGTTGAAGACGCCGACATCAGCCAGGCCAAGCTCACCGGTGACCATAAGCTGGGACGTTCGCCAGCCGGCGTCGGACTACCTGCCGGCACCGGCCGACATCACTCCGAGCAGCAGCGTTGTGGCGCAGGGAACCATCAGCCCCAGCGGATCGCCGATCCCGTCGACTCCTGTGGTCGCCAGTGCCTCCGCCATACCGACGATCACAGAGAACTCGCCCCTGCCCATCCCGACGATGACCTTGGTCGTCACGCCCACTGCCTCCGGAACCGTAGCGCTCAAGGGGGGTGGATTCTCGCTCAAGGTGAATGAGGACACCTACACCTGCCAGCCGGGTGCCTCCGGCGGGCCTTCCGCCAGCTTTGTCGTCGGCACCGGCACCCCGACCAACACCCCCACGAACACGCCCACGAACACCCCGACCACTACCCCGACCAGCCCCAGGCCCACGAAGACCAGCACCCACACGGTGACCATCACGCCGTCGTCGGAGGACGAGCCCACCAGGAAGTCCGAGACGCCCAAGGCCGGAGCCGACACGGGAGCTGGTGGCACCATGGGCCCCGACGGCCGGCTGTTCATCCTCACGGGTGGCGCGCTGATCATCGCCGCCGCCGGAGGCGGGCTTCTCCTGCGTCGCCGTAACGCGGCCCGGGACTGACGGAGATGTCCGGCTACTACCCGTACGGTGGCGGCGCTCCCGTACCCCCGCCTGAGGACAAAGGGGGCGCGGCGCTCAGGACGGTGCTGATCGTGGCGGCCATCGCCGGTGTGGTGACCGTGGTGGCCGGGCTGCTGATCGTGTTCAGGTCGCCCGACGAGTACGGTCTGGCCGCCAACCGGGACACCCTGGCCCTGGAGGCGCAGCCGAAGCCGTCGGGGCAGTCGGAGCAGGCGTTGTTCCAGGGCGGCCCCGATGTGCCGCCGCCGCTGCCCCAGATCAAGGCGGCCCCTCCCATGTTGCCGTCCACCCCCATGCGGCTCGTGATCAAGCGGCTGGGGGTCAACGCGCCGATCAGGTCGGTGGGTCTGGCCAGGAACGGCACGATCCAGGTTCCGCCGCCGGACAACGCCAACCTGGTCGGGTGGTACCGCAACATGTCGACGCCGGGCGAGGCGGGGCCGGCCGTCCTGCTGGGGCACAAGGACACCAAGACGAGGCCTGCCGTGTTCAACCGGCTGCCGGAGCTCAAGCACGGCGACACCATCGAGGTCAAGCGCCAGGACAAGACCACGGCGGTGTTCACGGTCGGCGGTGTGGAGCAGGCGAGCAAGAAGACGTTCCCGACCCAGCGGGTCTACGGGAACCAGGAGAACGCCCAACTGCACCTGATCACCTGCGGCGGCACCTATGATCGTCGCACCGGGCACTACACCGACAACGTCATCGTCTATGCGACGATGACGAGCTCCTATCGAAGCTGAGCGCGGAGGCTGGGCATGGGCTGGATGGCGAAGCGACGACTGCGTACAGGCCCCACGGCGGTGCTGCCCACCAAACCCGACCCGGCGAAGCTGCTGCGGATCGTCCAGCTGGCCGATCCGGGCGCGCGCCAGGACGGCGACGACATCGTGGCGACCGACGTGCGGGTGTGCGCGCCGGTCGAGGCGGCGGCCGAGCTGACTGGCGGGGTGCTGGAGAAGGCGTGGGCGGTGCGGGTGGCGGCCGAGGGCCCGCTGCCGATCGACTTCTTCGACCGCTACCTCGCCGAGGGGCTGGCCTTCCGGCTGAAAGGGCTGGCGGTGTGCAGGGGCGAGGTGAGCGATCCCGCCGACGAGACGGAGGGCGGCCCCGCCGTCATCCTCCCCGTACGCCCGGAGACCGACGAGCTGGCCCCGTTCCTGGAGCAGGACGACGAGGAGTTCACGTTCACGGCAGGCGACGTCAAGGCCGCGCTGGTGCCGCAGAAGGGTGGCCCGCCGGCCGCGGCGGAGTTGCTGCCGTTCGCGACCGAGTTGACGGCGATCGAGTTGCGCGGCGAGGAGCCGGAGAAGCTCGGCGCGCTCGCTCTGCGATTGTCCGAGGCGCTGAACGGGCTGGCGGTCGACCGGTGGCGGTTCAGGATCGACGCCGCGGAGGACCTCGTACCTCCCTCGGAATGACCCCAGAACGTCGTTCTGTTGTAATGTGCACCTAGTAACCGAATATTGCTCGGTTTCCAGGAGGCACTGTGGCAGAGGCGTACATCGTCGGGGCGGTCCGCACCCCGGTCGGCAAGAAGAAGGGCGGCCTGTCCACCGTCCATCCCACTGATCTGGCCGCGCACACGCTGAAGGCGCTGATCGAGCGCACCGGCGTCGACCCTGCCGCGGTCGAGGACGTCATCATGGGGTGCGTCATGCAGTTCGGCCCCCAGAGCATGGACATCGCGCGCAACGCCTGGTTGTCGGCGGGCCTGCCGGAGACCACCGCCGGGGTCACGATCGACCGGCAGTGCGGCTCCTCGCAGCAGTCGATCCACTTCGCCGCGCAGGGCGTCCTGTCCGGTACGCAGGACCTCGTCGTGGCGGCCGGCGTCGAATCGATGAGCATCGTGCCCATGGGCGCCTCGATCACGGCCGCGCTGGAGAACGGCATGCCGTTCCCGTTCGGCGAGATGTGGGTCGAGCGCTACGGCAAGCAGGAGATCTCGCAGTTCCGCGGCGCGGAGCTGATGTGCGAGAAGTGGGGCTACACGCGCGAGGTCCTGGAGCAGTACGCGTTCGAGTCGCACCAGCGCGCCGCCAAGGCCATCGCCAACGGCTACTTCAGGGACCAGATCGCCCCCGTCAACGGCGTGGAGGACGACGAGGGTCCCCGGGCCGACACCACCCTGGAGAAGATGGCCGGGCTGAAGACGCTGAAGGAGGGCGGCCAGATCACCGCCGCCACTTCCTCGCAGATCTCCGACGGCTCGGGCGCGGTGCTGATCGCCTCCGAGCAGGCGGTCAGGGAGCACGGCCTGACCCCGCGCGCCCGCATCCACCAGCTCGCGCTCATGGGCGACGACCCGGTCTACATGCTGACCGCACCGATCCCCGCCACGCAGCGGGCACTGAAGAAGGCCGGCATGTCCATCGGCGACATCGACGTCGTCGAGATCAACGAGGCCTTCGCGCCGGTGCCGCTGGCGTGGACGAAGGAACTCGGCGCCGACCCGGCCAAGGTCAACCCCAACGGCGGCGCCATCGCGCTCGGCCACCCGCTGGGCGGCACGGGGGCGATCCTCATGACCAAGCTCCTGCACGAGCTGGAGCGTACGGGCGGCCGCTACGGGCTGCAGACGATGTGCGAGGGCGGCGGCCAGGCCAACGTCACCATCATCGAACGCCTCTGAGCGAAGACGGCGCGAGCGCCGCCTCCAGGCGTACGGGGGAGGCGGCGCTCGCTCTTCACTACCATCCCTGGTAGTTGTCCTTGGTCAGCGGCCCTTCGACGGCACACGCCTCGGCGGCGCGATCGGGCGCTGCGGCATCTTCGGCATCTGCCGGGGCGTGGGCAAGGAAGGCCGGCCCTTCTTCTTGTTGCTCGCGCGAACTCGCATGAGATAGCTCCTTTGCGTAACTCTCGACGCGGCTCGGAGGCCGGTCGGCAAGCTCAGCTGCCGCGTCTGGACGGACTGGCGGTCATGGCTGGCTGCGCACGGGCCGTGGGAGGCCCGGCGAATCACAGGTAAAGGCGCATGCCCATGAAGTTAGAGGGCCGCCGGTGGCTCGCGCAACCGGATTAATCCTTGGGCAGGAGGCTGCCGAGGGGGCCCAGGTCGAGGTTCAGGTCCGACGGCTCCAGGCCGAACCGGTCGCAGAGCTCCTCCATGGCCTCCTCCAGCCGCATCAGCGTCATGCCGAGCTGCTCGATCTGCTCGTCGGACAGGTCGCCCTGCTCCATCCTCCGTACGGACTGCCGCTCCACGAGCTGGCGCAGCAGCTCGACCAGCGTGAGCACGAGCCGGGACAGGTCACGCTCCACCGCCTCCGCGTCGGTGTCGATCCGCAGCCGCGGCTTCCTGGCCTGGCGGGCCGGCTCCACGGGGTCACTCGTCATCGCGGATCGAGGTGATCAGGGCGTGGATGGAGATGCGTACAAGGTCGATGTCGGCGATCGACAGGACGAGGTCGCCGCTCACCACGACGCCCCCGGCGAGCAGCCGGTCGAGCAGATCCACCAGCGCCACCCGCTCGGCGGGCAGCCGTCCTTCCTCGGCGAGCAGGGCCCCACGGGGCTCCTCGTACGTCATGGTTCACCCCCTTCGTCCAGCGTGGCGAACGAGTACGGTGCCCACGGGCCGGTCAGCTCCAGTTCCCCGCCCTCGCGGCGCAGCTCGTCGACGGCCCGTACGAACTCCGCGTGCCGTTCCTCGTCGACCAGGTAGGCGCCGTTGAGGACCATCCACTCCTTGCGCCCGGACAGTTGCGGGTCCTGGGCCCGGTGGCGGCGCCCGGCGACCGCGACGGAGGCCAGCCGTTCGTGAACCTGCTCGGCGCGTACGCTCGCCCGCCGCCACGCCTCCTCCCTGCTGCGCAGCCCCGCCTGGCGTTTGCGCAGGTACGCCGCTCCCGGGCCGGTCGCCGCGCCGGCACGGTCCTGGGCGGCGGCGGGTTCGGCCTGCTCCGCCGGGTCGGCGTAGACCTTCACGCCCCACTCCTGGCGGCCGGTGATGCGGTCGAGAGCCTGACGGAAGGCGTCGTGCCGGTCCTCCAGCAGGCCGGCGACCTGCTCGTCGCCGCTGTAGACGGTGACGAGCCGCACAGGTACGGCGGGCACCGCCGACGCCACCGCCTCGACCACGTGGTGGTGCGCTCTGGCCGTCTCGTCGAGCCAGTCCAGGTCCTCCATGGATCGCCGGAGCGGCTCCTCCCCGAACTGGGACAGCGGCACGGTGCTCACGTACGCGACCAGCCCGGCATGGGCGACCGCCCGCACCGGTGTGCCCGCCACCCCCGTCAGGCCGTCGGGGGAGGGGGCGCCGGAGTCGCGCGCGACCACGTAGAGGTACGTGCCTGCCTCACCCGTCATCTCGTCTCCTTCCCGCACGCCGCCGCGGCGCGGGCTCGACGTCGTCCTCGTCCTCCTCCTCGACGTGCCCCTCGATGGAGGGAGGGGCGGAGCGGCCCTCCTCCAGGGCCGCGAGCCTCCTGCGCAGCCGGCGGTTCTCCTCCTCCAGGCCGCGGTCCTTTCCCGTCAGCCACGGGTCGTGCTCCCACCAGTCGATGCCCATCTCCTTGGCGGTGTCGACCGAGGCGACGACCAGCCGCAACTTGATCGTCAGCAGCTCGATGTCGAGGAGGTTGACCCGGATGTCGCCCGCGATGATGACACCTCGGTCGAGCACCCGCTCCAGGATGTCGCCCAGGTTGGCCGGCTCGCGCCCGCCGCCCGTCGAGGACGGGTAGGCGCGTCCCGCCGGTCGGGCCGGCTCCATCATCCGCCCTCCCCCTGGTCGCCGCTGCCCCGCCGGTAGCGGCGCAGCCTCCGGTACGAGCGCAGCTCGCCCTCGCCGTCCAGCTCGACCTGGTAGAGCGCGAGTATGTCACCCGAGGACGGGATGCGGCGGTCCTCCACCACTTCGACGTTCACCACCCAGCCGTCGCCCTCCGGCTTCACCAGCGTGATCCCCTCGGACTGCCTGCTGGTCAGCTCGACGATGTGTCGCTGCCCGGTCGCGCCCGCGGAGCCGGCCGACAGGCCGCTCGCGCGGGAGCGCGGAGTCTCCTCGTCCTCGGGGGGCTGGTCCTCGACGGGCTCGCCGGGTTCGGCGTCCTGCTCGGCAGGGCGCCGTGGGCGGACCCTTCGCTGGGCGGGCACACGATCACCTTCCTTCCCCGGGTAGGCCGGTGAGCCTGGCGAGGATCTCCTCCATGGCCTGGGCGGCCTCCTCCTCCGTCATGCGGCCCTCGTTCCTTGCCTCCTCGACCGCTTCGAGCTCCCGCCGCACCACCGCCGGGTCGTGCAGCTCCCGCTCGACCTGCTCCTGGATCAGCTCACCCAGCCGGACCACGCCGCGCACCGGCGCGAGCGGCCAGGTGAACAACGAGCTGATGAGCCCCATCAGCCGCCACCGGCGCCCTGCGCCACGATGAAGTCGTACGCCGCCATCGGCCCGAGCAGGCGCAGCTCGACCCGGCCTGCCCAGCGCTGCGCGATCTTGTCCAGAACCTGCTCCAGCTCGTCCTGCCGGTCCGTCTCGACGAGGACCGCCAGGTGCACGGCGTCCAGCTCGTGGCTGGGGTCGCGCAGCGAGGTGAGCTCCGAGACGGGCGTGACCGCGTCGAGCGCCGCCTGTGTGTCGGCCTCCCGCTTGGCGTTGATCGTCTGGTCGACGATCTCGCCGATCTGGATCCGCGCGTCCCTGGTCACCTCCTCGGGCTGGTCCTTGATCTGCTCGCGCAGCTGCGCCAGCTGAGGGTGCTCGTCCATGATCTCGGTGAGTACGGCCCGCTCGACGTAGCGGCCCTTGATGACGTACTCCGCCCGGCCTTCCAGCTCTTCGAGCGCCGCCTGGAACTCGTCGTGGTGCGGCGCGAGCAGTTCCTCCACGACCGCCTCCGGGCCGGTCACGACCGCGCCGAAGCGTATGGGCAGCACCGGCACCTCGGCGGCGGCGGCGTCCAGCAGCCCTTCGTGGGCCATGAGGTCCTCGGGCGTGCCCAGCGGCCGGTCCAGCCGAAGTTCGCTGACCAGCGCGGCGATGTCGCCGTGCCGGACCACCGTCACCTCCGCGGACGGGCCGCCGACCCCATGGGCGTCGCCGGTCTCCTCGACGTCCGCGGGGACGATGCCGTAGACGTACGTGCCGACGCGCGGGTCGCTCCGCTGCCCGTCGTCTGACGGCTGGTGCCGGTCGGTCGCCTCGGATGTCGACATGTCAGCCACCACCCTTCCGCCGCCGGGCGGGTTGCCGTTCCTGATCTTCCTCTGACCCTCCGACCAGGCCCTCCAGCTTGTCGGCCGCGGATTCGAGCACGCCCTCGACGGCGTTCTTGCCCTTGTCGGCGACCATGCCCTGCTTCATGTTCTGCATGAGCTCGGGCAGTCCCTGGCCGCCGGACTCCGACAGATCGAGCCGGTTCACCGCCTCGGCATAGCGCAGATAGGTGTCGACGCTGGCGACGACGATCCGCGCGTCGATGGTCAGCAACTCGATGCCGACCAGCGAGACCCTGACGTAGGCGTCGATGACCAGTCCCTTGTCGAGGATGCTGTCGATCACGTCGGCCAGGCCTGTCGCGGTGGGGCGTTGCGCCACTCCGCCTGAGGCCGGCTGCACTGTCATATCCGGCTCCTTACGGTTCTCGGATGGGGGTACGGCTCAGCCGCCGCTGCGGCTCGCCGCCCTGCGGCGTACGGGAGCCCGACGGGCGCGGGGGCGCTCCTCTTCCTCGGGCTCCTCTTCGGGCTCCTCTTCGGGCTCCTCTTCGGGCTCCTCTTCGGGCTCCTCTTCGGGCTCCTCTTCGGGCTCCTCTTCAGGCTCCTCTTCAGGCTCCTCTTCAGGCTCTTCCTCGGGCTCTTCCTCGGGCTCCTCTTCCTCTTCCTCCTCCTCGTATTCGTCCTCGGGTTCGCCCTTCCGGGGCTCCTCCTCGTATTCGTCCTCGGGCTGCTCCTCCTCTTCCTGCTCGGCGGAGTCCTGTTCCTCCTGTACGGCCGTGTCGTGGTCCTTGACCACCTCGCCGTCGCGGATCTCGCCGCGCCAGCCGCCGTCGGCGATCTCGTCCGGGTGCAACATGACCTGGGTCATGACGTGCCGGGCGAAGTGTTTGAGCTCCAGCCGGGCGCGGCGGCCCTGCGCACGCCAGAGGTTGCCGGTGCCCTCGAAGAAGCCCTGCGGGTGGTATTCGAGGACGACCACGATCCTCGTCAGGTCGGGGGTGAGCTCGTGGAAGCTCACCGCGCCGTCCACGTACCCCTTCGCGCCCTCCGAGCGCCAGATGATGCGCTCATCAGGCACCTGCTCGTGGATGGTGGACTTCCACTCGCGGTGCGACCAGAGGATCTGCGCCTTCCAGGTGAGCTTCTCGTCGGACTCCTGGTCGACCGACTCGACCTTCTTCATGAAGCTGGGGAAATCTCCGAACTGCGTCCACTGGTTGTAGACCACCCGGATCGGGGCGCCGACGTCGATGGTCTCGACGATGTTGGTGACCTTGAGCTTCTTGCCGCCCTTGCCCTTGCCGCCCACCTTGCCCACGGCGCCTTTCAGCGCGCCCTTGGCCGCACCTGCCACAGCCGAACCGCCGATCGATGAGTCGTTGCCGGTGACCGCGCCGAGCAGATTGCCGCCGCTGCCCTCCGCGAAGTCGGACAGCCGCCCGGTCAGGCCCTCGACCTTGTTCGTCACGGACGACAGCGCGTAATGCGTTGCCGCCTGGCCGAGCTTGCGCAGCCCGGACTTGACCGGGTTGCCCCCGCCGCCCGCCTGCTCGCCGGCCTGCTTCGCCTTCTGCCCGGCCGCCTGCGCCGTCCTGCCCACGCGGCCTGCGCCCTCGCGCCCGGCCTTGCCTGCCTGGCCGGCTGCTCTGCGGATCGGTCCGCCCTTCGCCGCCTCGGTCATCGCGCTCACCCCGCCGTCCTCGTCACGGGCGAGGGACGCCTGCGGCCGGTGCCCGGCTTGCGGGCCTGCGTGCCCTGGTGGGAACGGGACGTCCGGGCGCGGCGCGGCTCGGGCTCCTCCTCCCGCTCGGACGTCTCCTCCGCGTCCTCGGGCTCGGCAGCCTCATCGACCGGTTCGGAATCCTCGTCCTGGTCCTCTTCCTGGGCGTCCTCGTCGTCCCTCTCGTCCTCGGAGTACTCGTCCTCCTCGTCCCCGGCGTACTCGTCCTCGGGCTCGCCGGGCTGGTCCCGCTCGTCGTTTTCGTCGCGCTCGTCGCGCTCGTCGCGCTCGTCGCTCTGGAGGGACTCGGTCCGCTCCTGGAGCTTCTCGGTGAGCGAGTTGATCTGCCGGGTGGCCGCGGCCATGACGGCGGCCTTGCCGACGTCCATGATCTGGCCGCGCAGCCGGCCGGTCAGTTCGTCGATCTCCGGAGATGACCCGAGAATCTTGCTTCCCTGCGCCAGCAGTCCGCCGCCGCCCTTGCGGTATTTGCCGGCGACGCTCGCCGCGGCGAGCATGGCGGCCATGCGCAGTTTGTGACGCCGGCCGAGGTAGTAACCCGCGGCGAGAGCCAGCGCCACTCTGGCCCTATCACTCATGGCGTGCGCTCCTTCGTGTTCGGGGAGACCGACACCTGGCCGGTTGATCCCCCCGTGCCCGAGGGAGGGATAAGGAAACGCATATCCACATAAAGCGGGCATTTGTAGGCTTTAGGGCCCAGGAGTTATGGAGGAGGCAGCAGGTGGTCGCCGTGCCGGCCTCGTGGCGCTGGGGATGCTCAGGCTGAGCGCCCGCCGTCCCCTGCCCGCCGCCCGGGGGTGACCAGGCCCGACTCGTACGCGTACACGACGAGCTGGGCGCGATCGCGGGCGCCCAGTTTCGTCATGGCCCGGCTGACGTGGGTCTTCGCGGTGAGGTGGCTGATCGTCAGGTGATCGGCGATCTCCTCGTTCGACAGGCCGGCGGCGACCAGCGTCATGACCTCGCGCTCCCGCCCGGTGAGCGCGCCCAGTTCCGGCGGCGCGACCGGCCGGGGCGGCGTGGCGACGAACTGCTCGATCAGCCCGCGCGTCACGGCAGGGGCGAGCAGCGCGTCGCCCCTGGCGGCCACCCTGACGGCATGGATGAGCTCGGCGGGCTCGATGTCCTTGACCAGGAACCCGCCGGCGCCGGCCCGCAGTGCCGCGAAGACGTACTCGTCGACCGCGTAGTTGGTGAGGATCACCACGTGGACCGACGCGAGCGCGGGATCGGCGGCGATCCGCCGGGTGGCCGCGATGCCGTCGAGCAGGGGCATCCTGATGTCGATCAGCGCCACGTCGGGCAGCGCCTCACGCGTCCGCTCGACCGCCAGGCCGCCGTCCCCCCGCCTCGGCGACCACCTCGATGTCGGGCTCGGCGTCGAGCATCGCCTTGAACCCGCCTCTGATCAGCGGCTGGTCGTCGGCGAGCAGCACGCGGATCATGCCGTACCCGCCAGCGGCAGCTCGGCCTCGACCCGGAAGCCGCCGTCCGGCCCGCGGCCCGCCGACAGGAACCCGCCGGCCGCGACCGCGCGTTCCCGCATGCCGATCAGCCCCATCCCGTGACCCGGCCTGTCGTCCACCGGCTCCCCGTCGTCCGTGACCCGGAGCGTGACCGTGTCGCCGTGATATTCGGCGGTCACGGTGGTGACGGGCGTGCCCGCGTGCTTGAGCACGTTGGTCAGCGCCTCCTGCACGATGCGGTACGCGGCCAGATCGGCCCCCTCGGCCGGCGGCCTGGGCTTGCCCAGCACCTCGTACGTGACGGGCAGCCCGGCCCGCCGCGCCCGTTCGACCAGCTCCGGCAGCCTGGCCAGCCCCGGATCGCCTCCGTCGTCGACCCGGCGCAGCACCCCCAGCGTGGCGCGCAGCTCCCGCATGGCCTCCTGGCTCGACGCCCTGATCGCCGCCAGCGCGTCGCCCGCCGGCGCGGGGTCGCCCTTGGCGAGCAGGTGCGAGGCGGCCCCGGCCTGGACGTTGATGACGGAGATGGTGTGCGTGAGCGTGTCGTGCAGTTCCTGCGCGATCCACAACCGTTCCTCGCCGGCCCGGCGCAGCGCCGCCTCCTCACGGGTCCGCTCCGCCTCGGCCGCCCGGAGCTCAACCTCCCGCAGGTAGGCCCGGTGGGTCGCCACCATGTGCCCGATCACCACGACCGCGGCGAGGAACCCGGCGGTCCACCACACCCCGTCGAACACCGCGTACGCGCCGTGCGGCACCGCGACGGCGAGGTAGAGCGCCGCGTCGAAGGCGACCGCCACGACCACGCCCTCCGGCAGGCGGCCGAGCGCGACCACGGTGTAGACGGCCAGCAGCACGGGCGCGGCGGCGAAGATGCCCGGGTAGAGCAGGGCGTAGTAGGCCACGCAGGCCGTCGCCGAAACCAGCGCCACGGGGATCGGGCGCGTGCGCCGCCAGGCCGGCGGCAGCGCGGCGGCCAGCAGCAGCGCGCAACCCAGCGGGTCGAGCGCCCGCTCCTCGCCGGTCCTGGCCACGGCCAGGCTGCCCGCGACGAGCCCGGCGGCGAGGGCGACGCAGACCACGGCGTCGGCCGCCGTGTCCGTCGTCCACCTGGTCATGCCGTCACGCTAGCCGAGCCTCGCGCGGCCGGCGGCCCGGCGTACTTCCCTCGTGGTACGCGCCCGCCGCGACCGGCGTAAAGCCTTCCCCCGCGGTAGGCCGAATGCCTTCCCCGGCAGGACGATCTCCCCGGCGCGCGCCGTCACCGTTGACAGGCATGACGAGAAACGTTCCCACGCCCTGGACCCGACGCCTGCAGCTCCTCACCGCCGCGGCGTCGGCCCTCTTCGCCCTGGGCACCGCGCTGCAGACCTTCCTGATCATCGACCTGGAGATGATCAGGCACAGCATGCGCCTGGCCGGGCTGAGCGCCGCGGAGGCGGCCGGCGCCGCCCCCGGCGCGCTGACGTTCCTGCGCGGGGTGGGAGTCGCGTTCATCGCCGGGAACGCGCTCGGCCTGCTGGCGCCGCGCGGCTGGACCTGGGTTTTCTGGGTGGTGCTCGCGGTGAACCTGGGTCAGGCCGCGGGGACGTTCGGGATGATCCCGCCGGAGGTCTACGAGGCCAGCCTCGACCTGTACGGCTCGGCGGGGCTGCTCCCGACGGTGGTCACCGACGGCGGGGCGGCGATTCTCGTGATCGTGCTGCTGGTCTCCTTGGCGGTGTTCCGCCGCCCATGGGCGTGTTCGCCGTACGAAATAGGGCGATAGACGCCTTCAAGCGGGCAGTACTTCTACCACAGGACGGCCCAACGCCGGGAGGTTCCATGACCGAGCACGCCAAGTACGCGGAGTCCAGAGAGGTCGGCGAGCAGGCGCGCGAGACGGAGTGGACGCGGCCCAGCTTCGCCAAGCAGCTCTTCCTCGGGGACTTCCGGGTGGACCTGGTGCATCCGGTGCCCGCCCTGCCCGGCGACGCGGCCAGGCGGGGTGAGGAGTTCGTCCGGGCGATGCGCCGCTTCCTGGACACGGAGGTCGACCCCGCGCTCATCGAGCGGACCGCGCAGGTGCCCGACGAGGTGGTCAAAGGGCTGGCGGAGCTCGGCGCGTTCGGGATCACGATCGGCAAGGAGTACGGCGGGCTCGGGCTGCCGTACCTGTACTACTGCCGCACGCTCATCCTCGTCGGCTCGTACTGCCCCGCGCTGGCCACGCTGCTGTCGGCGCACCAGTCGATCGGGGTGCCGCAGCCGCTCAAGTTGTTCGGCACGGAGGAGCAGAAACGCGAGTTCCTGCCGAGGTGCGCCAGGGGCGAGATCTCGGCGTTCCTGCTGACCGAGCCCGACGTCGGCTCCGATCCGGCCCGCCTGTCGACCACGGCCGTCCGCGACGGCGACGACTACGTGCTCGACGGCGTCAAGTTGTGGACGACGAACGGCGTCGTCGCCGACCTGCTCGTGGTCATGGCGAGAACCGGCAAGAGGATCAGCGCGTTCGTGGTCGAGGCCGACTCGCCGGGCATCACGGTCAGGCGGCGCAACGGATTCATGGGCCTGCGCGGCATCGAGAACGGCGTCACCGAGTTCTCCCAGGTCAGGGTGCCCGCCAGGAACCTGATCGGCAAGGAGGGCCAGGGGCTCAAGATCGCGCTCACCACCCTCAACACCGGCCGCCTGTCGTTGCCGGCGACGTGCGCGGGGAACGCCAAGTGGGCCGTCAAGATCGCCCGCGAGTGGGGCAACGAACGTGTCCAGTGGGGGCGCAAGGTCGGCAGGCACGAGGCGGTGGCCACGAAGATCGCCTTCATCGCGGCCACCGCGTACGCGCTCGAAGCCGTCTGCGAGCTCACCAGCCGCATGGCCGACGACCAGCGCACCGACATCAGGATCGAGGCGGCGCTGGCCAAGCTGTTCTCCTCCGAGCTGTCGTACCAGGTGCTCGACGAGCTGGTCCAGATGCGGGGCGGGCGCGGCTACGAGACCGCCGAGTCGCTGGCCGCCCGGGGCGAGCGCGGCGTGCCCGCCGAGCAGATGTTGCGCGACTCCCGCATCAACCGCATCTTCGAGGGTTCGTCGGAGATCATGCATCTGATGATCACGCGGGAGGCGGTGGACGCCCACCTGTCGGCGGCCGGCGAGCTGATCAACCCCGACGCCTCCCGCCAGGAGCGCGCCCAGGCCCTGCGCCGGGCCGGCCGCTTCTACGCCAGGTGGCTGCCGACGCTGGTGGCCGGCTCCGGCAACCTGCCCGCCGCGTACGCCGGCTTCGGCCCGCTCTCCGCCCACCTGCGCTTCGTCGAGCGGACCAGCAGGAAGTTGGCCCGCTCCACCTTCTACGGCATGTCCCGCTGGCAGGGCGGGCTGGAGCACAAGCAGGCCTTCCTGGGCCGGATCGTGGACATCGGTGCCGAGTTGTTCGCCATGACGGCCGTCTGCGTCAAGGCGGAGGAGGACGCGAAGGACCTCGGGCGGCGCCCGTACGAGCTCGCCGACACCTTCTGCCACCAGGCCCGACGCCGCGTCGACGCGCTGTTCGCCCGGTTGTGGGACAACAGCGACCACGAGGACGTACGGCTGGCCGGATACGTGCTCGACGGCCGCTACGACTTCCTGGAGGAGGGCGTGCTCGACCCGTCCATCGAGGGGCCGTGGATCGGCGCGCCGGAGGGCGGGGAGAACGTACGGAGAAAAATTCTCTGACAACCGGTCTAGACCGGATGTGAGCTTTCTCGGGATTGAGTGTTGTCGAACTGAGATGAACCGGTATAGACCGGTTGCGGATCTCAGGCTTACAGTGACGCAAACGCGTGGAGCTGTGGCTCGCGCGCCCCCAACCCTGGGCGGGGTCCGTTGGCTGGTACGGACCAGCGTCACCCGTCCGACGAGAAGGCGGTATCTCCAGTGAAGATGAAGCTTGCGGGCGGCGCCGCTCTCGGCCTCGCCACGGTGCTGGTCCTGTCCAGTTGCGGATCGGGCGGCGGCGACGACCAGGGGTCGGGCGACGGCCAGGTCACGCTGAAGATGGTCGCCGCCGACTACGGCGACGGCCCCGGCAAGCCCAACTCGGGCGAGACGTTCTGGAAGGGCGTCGTCGACGAGTTCCAGGCCGCCAACCCCACCATCAAGGTCGACGTCCAGGTCATCAACTGGAACGACATCGACAACCAGGTCGCCACCATGATCCAGAACGGTCAGGTGCCCGATATCCTGCAGACCGGCGACTATTCCGGCTTCGTCAAGGACGGCCTGCTGCACAAGGTCGACGAGGTGCTCTCGCCCAACGTCTCCGGCGACATGCTGGAGAAGTTCGCGGAGTTCGGCAAGGTCGACGGGACGCAGTACGGCATCCCGTTCGTCTCCTCCGCCCGAGCCCTGTTCTACAACAAGGACCTCTTCGACAAGGCCGGCATCAAGGAGCCGCCGAAGACGTGGGACGAGCTCAAGGCCGCCGCGGGCAAGCTCAAGGAGGCCGGCGTCACGCAGCCGTTCGGCCTGCCGCTCGGCCAGGAGGAGGCCCAGGCCGAGTCGTTCCTGTGGATGCTCGGCAACAGCGGCGGCTACAAGGACGACTCCGGCAAGTGGGCGATCGACTCGCCGCAGAACGTCGAGACGTTCACCTACATGAAGGGCCTGGTCGAGGCCGGCCTGACCACTCCCAACCCGGGGACCAAGGACCGCAAGACGGTCTGGGAGGACTTCGGCGCGGGCAAGGTCGGCATGGTCAACGGCGGCCCCATGTCCATCCCGATCTTCGACGCCGCCGGCCTGAAGAACTACGGCGTCGTGCCGATCCCCGGCAAGACCGGCCCGCTCGACACCACGCTCGGCGTCATGGACTGGATCATGGCGTTCAACAAGAACGGCCACGCCGCCGAGATCAAGAAGTTCTTCGACTTCTTCTACACGGGCAGCGCCGCCCAGAAGATCTCCGACACGTACAAACTGCTGCCCGTCACCAACGGCGGCATCGAGAAGCTGTCGGGTGACGAGAAGCTCAAGCCGTTCCTCGACGCGCTGCCGAACGCCAGCTTCTACCCGTTCCAGGACCCGAAGTGGGCCACGGTGAATCCGGCGATCAAGCAGACCATCGGCGGGGCCGTCAAGGACGACCCGGCCAAGGTCCTCGGCGAACTCCAGAAGACGGCAGAAGCGGCCGGCTAGCTCATGAGAAGGTTGCGCGCCCTGGAGCCCCTCGCGTGGGTGGGGCCGGCCGTGCTGCTGATCGCGGTGGTCGTGCTCTGGCCCGTGATCGAGATGATCAGGTCATCGTTCCTCAAGATCAGCCGGTTCGGCATCGTCCAGGGCGGCAACGGCCTGGCGAACTACGAGAAGTTGTTCGGCGAGAAGGACTTCGCCGACATCATGGTCCGCAGCGTGATCTGGGTGGTCGCGGTCGTCGTGCTCACCGTGCTGATCTCGCTGGCGCTGGCGCAGCTGTTCAACCAGCATTTCCCGCTGCGCAAGATCGCGCGGTGGGCGCTGATCGCGCCCTGGGCCGCGTCGGTGCTGATGACGGCGATCATCTTCAAGTGGATGCTCGACCCCGAGGTCGGCGTGATCAACCAGCTCCGCATGAAACTCGGGCTGATCGACGCCATGGGCGGGGCGGCGGCCGACCAGCTCGGCGACGCCTCCACGGCCATGCCGTGGCTGGTGTTCGTCGCGGTGTTCGTGTCGGTGCCGTTCACCACGTACGCGCTGCTGGCCGGCCTGGCGACGATCCCGTCCGACGTCTACGAGGCGGCCAGGATGGACGGCGCGGGCCGGCTGCGTACCTATTGGTCGATCACGCTGCCGCTGCTGCGCCCCGCGCTCACCGTGGCCGCCCTGATCAACGTCATGAACGTCTTCAACAGCTTCCCGATCATCTGGGCCATGACCCACGGGCAGCCGGGCTACTCGACGGCCACGTCCACGATCTTCATGTTCATCCTCAAGGGCTCCGACATCGGCGAGTCGGCGGCCATGTCCGTGGTCAACTTCGGCATGGTGATCGTGCTGACCGTGATCTTCCTCAAGGTCTCCCGCTGGAACAAGGAGGTCACGTGATGGCTGTCAGGACCATGCCGGCCCGCACCAGGCCCCGCCCCGACCTCCGGCCCGACCGCGGAGCGCCGCGCCGCCTGCCGAAGCTCAAGACCGTGATCGTCGCGGCCGCCGCGTACGTCATCTCGTTCCTGTTCCTGTTCCCGTACGTGGTCATGCTGCTCACCTCACTGCGCTCCCAGAACTCGCTGCGCGAGGTGTCGTTCTGGCCCGAGGAGTGGGTGTGGTCCAACCTCGCCAACTTCTGGACCAGCGGCCTGGCCGGCAACCTGTGGGTGACGCTGAAGGTGGCCGCGGGCTCGACGGTGCTGGTGCTCCTGGTGGCGCTGCCGGCCGCCTACTACTCGGCCCGGCACAGGTTCAGGGGGCGTACGGCGTTCCTGATCCTCGTGCTGATCACCCAGATGTTCCAGCCCACCGCCATGCTGGTCGGCATATACCGCGAGTTCTACCAGTTCGGGCTGGTCGACTCGATCTGGTCGCTGATCCTCGTCAACGGCGGGTTCAATCTGGCGTTCGCGGTGTGGATCCTGAACGCGTACTTCGCCTCGATCCCGCGCGAGCTGGAGGAGGCGGCGTTCATCGACGGCAACGGGCGGTTCGGCGCGTTGTTCAGGATCACCCTGCCGCTGGCCCTGCCGGGCGTGATCACGGCGCTGATCTTCACGTTCATCGCCGCGTGGAACGAGTTCGTGGTCGCGCTGACCCTGACGACGACCCCGGAGAACCAGCCGCTGACCGTGGCGCTCAACTCGTTCATCGGCCAATATCAGGTCGACTGGCAGAACCTGTTCGCCGGCTCCGTGATCGCCACCATCCCCGTGATCGTCCTCTTCGCGCTGATCGAACGGAAGGTGGTCGGCGGGCTGACCGCCGGGTCCATCAAGTGACGCGTGTCCCGGCCGTGGTCCGCGGCCGGGCTCGCCGTCACTGCTTGGGCTTGGGCACCCGCGCGACGCAGAACACCGTCTGGCCGAACGGCGGGCGCACGAACCGCTCGATGAAGCGGGTCAGCGGGACCACCGTGCGGTCGTAGACCTTGACCAGGCGCGGGTCGGGATAGCCGACGCCGCCCCGGCGCACGGCCGCCCACCAGGCGATGCCGCCCAGGAAGTTGATCGGCTTGAGCACCTCGACGTCGAGGCCGGCCTTGGCGACCGCGGTGCCCAGCGTCTTGGGCGTGTAGCGCTGTACGTGACCCACCTTGCGGTCGAAGTCACCATAAAGCTGCATGTAGCCCGGCACCCAGATGATGATCCGCCCGCCCGGCAACGTGACACGGGCCAGCGAACGCAGCGCCTCGGCGTCGTCCTCGATGTGCTCCAGGACGTTCATCATGACGACGGTGTCGACCTTGTTCTCGAGCGGGATGTCGGTGGGCAGCCCGAACTGCAGAACATCGATCTCGTCACGGCCCGCGAACCGCTTCTCCAACTGCTCGACGCAGTAGGGGTCGAAGTCGCTCACGACGAGCCGGTCGAGCCGCGGCAGGAACTGCTCGGCGAAATGACCCAGCCCCGAGCCGATCTCCAGCATCGAACGCCCGACATGCGGGGCGACCATGTCGAACTCGTACTGCCGATAGTTCTTGGCCTCGTCCCCACCCAGGTGGTTCTCCAGGGCCTCGTCACCGGCCGCCGGTTGTACTACACGGTCATACCCAGAAGACATAATCCCGTTCCTTCTAGGGGCTGATGGATTGCCCGAGTCTAGTGCCCCGATCAGCGGCCACGGTCACCTGAACGGCGAAACACCCTTCCGCGCGCCGCCCATATGCGATGGAATCTGACCCTGCCATGGACGACGACGAGGCGATCGCGCGCTCGCTCACCGGTGACCTCGCCGCTTACGAAGCGCTGGTCACGCGCTACAGTGCGCTCGCCCACCGTACCGCCGTCATGCTGGGCGCGGGCGACGAAGCCCAGGACGTCGTGCAGGAGGCGTTCGTCAAGGCGTTCCGGCACCTGAGCGGTTTCCGCAGGGACGCGCCGTTCCGCCCGTGGCTGCTGCGCATCGTCGCCAACGAGACGCACAACCTGACCAGATCGCGGGGGCGCAGGTCGGAGCTGGCGCTCCGGCTCGGCACGACCGCCGAGACGGCCGCGCCGGACGACCCCGAAGGCGCCGCCGTGGCCGCCGACCGCCGCGCGCGGCTCCTCGCGGCGGTGCGCGACCTGCCCGAACGGGAACGCCAGGCCGTCAGCTGCCGGTATTTCCTGCAGCTGAGCGAGGCGGAGACCGCGCAGGTGCTCGGGTGGCCCGTCGGCACCGTCAAGTCCAGCACCCATCGAGGGCTGGCCCGGCTGAGGGAGGTGGTGGGCAATGAACTCGCCTGAGCCGTACGACGACCTCGAAGCCGACCTGCTGGCGCTCGGCGACCTCGTCGACGTCCCCGGCCCGCCTCCCTCCGACGTTGCCGCCGCCGTCCGCGCCCGCCTCGAACCGCCATCCGAGGCCCCCACGCCCTCCGGCCCGCGGCGCCCCGGCAGGAGGCGGGCGCGGTGGAAAATCGTGGCCGCCGTCGTCGTGGCCGTCCTCGCCGTCACCGCCGCCACCCCCCAAGGCCGCGCCGCCGTGGCGACGATCCTGCGCTTCGCCGGGATCGAGATGGCGATCGGCGACACCCCGCCCGAACCGGTCACCTCCCGTACGCCACTGCCCGCCGAGCGGACGGTGTCCCGGGCCGACCTTCCCGAGCTGGTGGACTTCACGGTCAAGGTCCCGGCCAGGCTGGGGGAACCGCAACGGATCACGGTCGCCGACCACGGCAGGCTGGTGTCGATGCTCTGGCCGGGCGGCATCCGGCTCGACCAGTTCAGCGGCACGGTGGGACCGTACTTCTACAAGCAGCTCGGCCCGCCGGGGCCCGACCACGTCATGATGGGCGCGTACGACGCCTGGTGGGTGCCCGGCGAGCACCCGCTCGGCTACATCAGGCGCCAGGACGGTACCCACGTGCCGCTGCGCCAGGCGGCCCCCACGCTCGTCTGGCAGCAGGGAACCCTCAACTACCGGCTGGAGGGCGCGGGCGACGTGGACGAGGCGGTCGCCGTCGCCACGTCACTCGGCGGGTGAGGGAGCGGGCGGGCTCGCCAGCCAGTCGTCCACGCCCTGCAGCAGCTCCTTGCGCACCGCCTCGGGAGCCGTCGACGACCGTACGGACTGCCGCGCCAGCTCGGCCACCTCGGCGTCGCTGAAGCCGTGCACCTCCCTGGCCAGCTCGTACTGTCGCAACAGCCGCGTGCCGAACAGCAGCGGGTCGTCGGCGCCGAGCGCGATGGGCACCCCCGCGTCGAACAACCGCCGCAACGGCACGTCCGCGTCCCGCTCGGCCACGCCGAGCCCCACGTTGGACGAAGGGCAGATCTCGCAGCAGATCTGCCGGTCGGCCAGCCGCTGCATCAGCCACTGGTCCTCGGCCGCCCGCACCCCGTGGCCGACGCGGTCGGCTCCCAGGTCGTCGACGCACTGCGCCACGCTGCGCGACCCCATCAGCTCGCCTCCGTGCGGCACGGCCAGCAGTCCGCCGCGTTTGGCGATCCTGAACGCCCGCTCGAAGTCGCGCGCCGCCCCCCGCCGTTCGTCGTTGGACAGCCCGAACCCGACGACCTTGCCGGCGTACTGGGTGGCGAGCCTGGCCAGGGTGTTCGCATCGAGCGGATGCCGGATCCTGTTGGCCGCCACGATCACGGCGAGCCCGATGCCGGCGCGCTCGGCCGCCCGACCCGCCGCATCGAGCATCAGCTCCAGCGTGGCCGTCAGCCCGCCGAACCGGGTAGCGTACCCCGACGGGTCGACCTGGATCTCCAGCCATCGCGACCCGGCCGCCACCTCGTCCTCGGCCGTCTCGGCGAGCAGCCGGTAGACGTGCTCCGGGCGGGTGAGCACGGACCGCGCGATGTCGTACAGCCGCTGGAACCTGAACCACCCGCGCTCGTCGGTGGCGCGCAACTTCGGCGGCCAGTCCTGCTCCAGCGCGTCGGGCAGGTGCAGGCCCTGGTCCCTGGCCAGCTCGATCAGCGTCGAGTGGCGCATCGAGCCGGTGAAGTGCAGGTGAAGGTGCGCCTTGGGAAGCGCGTGCAGGGGCCTTGGCATCCGCATATTTTGCCACCGGGGCCGAAAAGATCGCGGCAGGAGTCTGCGGGAACACGCGGTACGCGGCAGACGGCACGGGGGATCATCGAGAAATGATCCCCGAGGTGCGGCCCGGTGGGCAGGGATGGCGCGCGGCGCTGGCGGCGTTCGCGTTCGCGGCGACGGCCCTCATCATTTACGGCCTTTTCACCTCAGGGTACGGACGGCCTCCGCGTGCCGACATGGAGACCCCTCAGCCCGCCCCCGTGCCCTCCCCGGCGGACGGCCGCACGCCCGCGACCCCGCCAGGCACTCCCGCGGACCCCACGCCCGCGGCGGACCAGGCGGGCGGGGTAGGGGCGGCCGTACCCGTCAGGCGGGCCGCGGCGCCCGCACTCGCTGTGGTCTCCGACGACTTCTGGCTCACCTACCTGCCCACGGGACTCGCGCGCGGCGGCGGGGGAACGATCGGGCCCTACCCGGGCGTCGAGGGCCGCTGGGCCAGGTGGTCCGCGGCGCACGACCACGTCGAGGTCCGGGTCGAGCACGGCGCCGTGGCGGCCGGCTGGGCGCGCTACCGCGAGCGGTTCGCGGTGCGCGACGCCAGGCCCATCACCGTGCGCGGCAGGCCCGCCGTGGTGGGCGAGCACCCGGGCGGCGGACGGGTGCTCGTGTGGCTGGAACGGGCCGGCACCGGCGTGTGGATCAAGGTCAGCGACTCCCTCGCCGGCGAACTGCTCACTATTGCGACCTCGGCCAGAGCTCCTGTAGGAGACTGAAAGTCCTTACCCGGCATATTCATTCGCGTCATGGGGGTCGTCGATGCGGCGTACGGCAGCCGTGCTCCTCGTGTGCGGGCTCGTGCCGGGGCTGGCCGCCTGCGACGACCTCGTCGCCCAGGCGCGGCCGACGGACACCCCCGTCGACGCGGGCAGCCGGCCGGTCCGCTCGGCATCGCCGCCCCCGGAACCGGACACCCAGCGCCCCACCATCGCGTTGACCTGCGGCTCTGTCGATGTGCACGTGTCCGCCTCGCCTGCCGGTCTGGCGCGGGCGGGCTCGTTCACCCGCCTCGAATCGCTCAAACGGCGGCTCAAGGTCAAGGGCCTGGCCTGGCAGGACAACGACGAGCGCCTCTATGTCGGCGTGGTGTGCGGCGTGCACACCGCCGAGCAGTTCGTGACACTGGTGGCCAGGTCGACGCTGAGCGCGTACTGGGGCAAACCGGCGCTCCACTGGACCACGCGCAACGGCCTGCGCAACTTCATGTGGCTGGAGCGGCCGGGCACCGCCGTCTACATCGGCGCGACCCCCGGCCTAGCCGCCGAGATCAGGCCGCTCGCCGCCGAGATCGCGCAGCAGGTCGACCAGTGAACGACCTCAGCGGGTCTCAGCGGGCCTCGGCCAGCAGCTTGCCCAGCCGGCTGACGCCCTCGACGAGGTCGTCGTCGCCCAGCGCGTAGGAAAGGCGGAAATATCCCGGGGTGCCGAACGCCTCGCCGGGCACCACCGCGACCTCGGCCTCCTCCAGGATCAGCTCGGCCAGCTCGCCGGACGACGCGGGCCTGCGGCCGCGCACCTCCTTGCCGAGCAGCTCCTTGACAGAGGGGTATGCGTAGAACGCCCCCTTTGGCTCCGGGCACAACACGCCCGGGATCTCGTTGAGCATACGGACCATCGTCTGGCGCCGCCGGTCGAAGGCCGCCCGCATCTCCGCCACCGCGGACAAATCCCCCGAAACCGCGGCCAGCGCGGCCATCTGGGCGACGTTGGAGACGTTGGAGGTGGCGTGCGACTGCAGGTTGGTCGCCGCCTTGACCACGTCGGACGGGCCGATGAGCCAGCCCACGCGCCAGCCCGTCATCGCGTACGTCTTGGCCACGCCGTTGAGGATCACGACCCGGTCGCCCAGCTCGGGGACGACCGTGGCGATGCTGGTGAACGCGGCGCCGCCGTACACGAGGTGCTCGTAGATCTCGTCGGTGACCACCCACAGCCCGTGCTCGGCGGCCCAGCGGCCGATCGCCACCGTCTCCTCGCGCGAGTGCACGGCGCCCGTCGGGTTGGACGGCGAGACGAACAGCAGCGCCTTCGTCCGCTCGGTGCGCGCCGCCTCCAACTGCTCGACGCTCACCAGGTAGCCGGTGGACTCGTCGGTCACCACGCTGACCTGCCTGCCCCCTCCCAGCTTGATCGCCTCGGGGTAGGTCGTCCAGTAGGGAGCCACGACGATGACCTCGTCGCCGGGGTCGAGCAGGGTCGCGAACGCCTCGTAGACGGCCTGCTTGCCGCCGTTGGTGACCAGCACCTGCGACGCCTCGGCCTCATAGCCCGAGTCGCGCCGCGTCTTGGCGGCGATGGCCTGCTTGAGCTCGGGCAGGCCGCCGGCCGGGGTGTACTTGTGGAAGCGCGGGTCGCGGGCCGCCTCGACCGCCGCCTCGACGATGTAGCCGGGTGTCGGGAAGTCGGGCTCGCCCGCCCCGAATCCGATGACGGGACGTCCGGCCGCCTTCATGGCCTTGGCCTTGGCGTCGACGGCCAGCGTGGCCGACTCGGAGATCGCGGAAATTCTCGCTGAGATGCGGGATCGGGTGGACATGCGACCATGCTCCCACGGGGCACTTCGCAGGCCACACGCCCGCCTGACCTGGGCCAGCGGGATTTGGTTCGACGTGGCAGGCATTCCCCCGTATGCTTTCGCATGGTCCTTCCGCCGCATGTCGGCGAGCGGTTCGGTCCAGGCAGTGAGTCGATCAGGGTAGTCTGGTCGATGACATAGGGCACTGGCGCAATTGGTAGCGCACCGGTCTCCAAAACCGGCGGTTGGGGGTTCGAGTCCCTCGTGCCCTGCGAGTGCGGTCCGCGCAATAATGGGCGTGTAAGCGCGCCGCAAAACTGCGTTGGATACGACTGATTCGGGTGAGGACTGTGGCGATCGACACGCGCGGCGAGACCGCAGGCAAGCCGGGTGGCGAGAAGAAGACACGCACTTCACCTGCCCTGTTCTACCGGCAGGTCGTCAACGAGCTCCGCAAGGTCATCTGGCCGACACGCAAGGACCTCGTCACCTATACGACGGTCGTTCTGATATTCGTTCTGATCATGGTTGCGATCGTTTACGGGCTCGACAGCGGCCTGGGATGGTTGGTTCTGCGGGTCTTCGGCGGAGCCTGATCGAGACCCCGGCCGGTGTCGTCTGACGGAGTCGCCATTCGATACGAGAGCAAACGACAAGACGAAAGAGGAAGAGTCACCGTGTCCGAGTCTTCAGTTCCGGCCGAGGAGCCCCGCGGCGAGTGGGGCGACGAGCTGGAAGAAGCCGCCGAGGAGACCGCCGAGCCGGCCGTCTCCGAGGCCGAGGTCGCGGAGAGCGACGAGGCGGCCGATGTCGAGGCTTCCGCCGTCGACGACGGTGCTGTTCTTCCTGACATCGATCCGGTCGAGGAGTTCAAGAGCTCCCTGCGCGGCCTGCCCGGCGAGTGGTACGTCATCCACTCCTACGCGGGCTACGAGAACCGGGTGAAGTCCAACATCGAGAGCCGCAACGTCTCGCTCAACATGGAGGACTACATCTACCAGGTCGAGGTGCCGACGCACACCGTCCAGGAGTTCAAGAGCGGCAAGAAGGTCCCGGTCAAGGAGCGCGTGCTGCCCGGCTATGTGCTGGTGCGCATGGAGCTGACCGACGAGTCGTGGGCCGCCGTCCGCAACACCCCCGGTGTGACCGGTTTCGTGGGCCTGTCCAACAAGCCGAGCCCGCTCAGCCTCGACGAGGTCGCCAAGCTGCTCGCGCCGGAGCCGACCGAGGAGAGCAAGAAGGCCGCGGCCAAGACGACCACGGGCCCGACCGTCGAGTTCGAGATCGGCGAGTCGGTCACGGTCATGGACGGCCCCTTCGCCACGCTGCCCGCCTCGGTGAGCGAGATCAGCCCCGAGTCGCAGAAGCTCAAGGTGCTCGTCTCGATCTTCGGCCGCGAGACTCCCGTCGAGCTCTCGTTCAACCAGGTCTCGAAGATCTAGGACGATCACCTACACTTAGACGTTCGGCTGGCCGCCCTGTCGCGAGGGGTGGCCTTCCGACATGTCAGGGCTGCATCCGCAGTCCGGCAAGCATCGCAATCAGGACCCGGAGAAGGACTCATGCCTCCGAAGAAGAAAATCGCCGCACTGGTCAAGGTGCAGCTGCCGGCCGGTCAGGCGACCCCGGCGCCGCCCGTGGGCACCGCCCTCGGTCCCCACGGTGTCAACATCATGGACTTCGTGAAGCAGTACAACGCTGCCACGGAAGCCCAGCGGGGCAACATCATCCCCGTCGAGATCACCATTTTCGAAGATCGCAGCTTCTCCTTCATCACGAAGACGCCGCCGGCGCCCGAGCTGATCAAGAAGGCTCTCGGTCTCGACAAGGGCAGCGCGGTCCCGCACCGCGACAAGGTCGGCAAGCTGAGCCGCGAGCAGCTGCGCAGCATCGCCGAGACCAAGATGCCCGACCTCAACGCCAACGACGTCGAGGCGGCCGAGAAGATCATCGCCGGCACCGCCCGGTCGATGGGCATCACGATCGCCGACTGACAGCCTTTTCCCGTTCGTGGGAGGGCCCTCACCGGGCCCGCGGACCACTCAGGAGTCACAAAAATGAAGCGCAGCAAGGCGCACAAGGACGCGGCCGCCAAGGTCGACAGCGACAAGCTCTACACGCCCGCCGACGCCGCGAAGCTGGCCAAAGAGACGTCGACCACCAAGTTCGACGCCACCGTCGAGGTCGCGCTGCGGCTGGGCGTCGACCCTCGCAAGGCCGACCAGATCGTGCGTGGCACGGTCAACCTCCCGCACGGCACCGGTAAGACCGCCCGGGTCCTGGTCTTCGCGACCGGTGACCGTGCCGAGGCAGCCCGCGAGGCGGGCGCCGACATCGTCGGCGCCGACGAGCTGATCGACGAGATCTCCAAGGGCAACCGGCTCAACGAGTTCGACGCCGTCGTGGCCACGCCCGACCTCATGGGCAAGGTCGGCCGCCTGGGCCGCGTGCTCGGCCCGCGTGGTCTCATGCCCAACCCCAAGACCGGCACCGTGACGCCCGACGTCGCCAAGGCCGTGACGGAGATCAAGGGCGGCAAGATCGAGTTCCGCACCGACCGGCAGGCCAACCTGCACTTCATCATCGGCAAGACGTCGTTCAACGATCGCCAGCTCGTGGAGAACTACGCCGCCGCCCTTGACGAGGTGCTGCGTCTCAAGCCGTCGGCGGCCAAGGGCCGCTACCTGAAGAAGGTCACCTTCTCCACGACGATGGGCCCAGGCGTCCCCGTCGACCCCAATGTCACCCGCGGCCTCACGGCCGACCTGGAGGCCTGACCTCCCGCCCGCCACCGAAGAGCCCCGCCCTGACCCAGGGCGGGGCTCTTCCGTTTCACCGGATAACCGCCTCGCCCGCCGCGGCGTGTTGCCTTTCTGCGTGTCACGTGGCGCTCCGTGCGCGCACCGTGGACGAGGTGACTCGGGGGCGGGGGTGCGCGGTGGAGGGCCGAGGCGTGGAGGGCCGGGTGG
>NZ_JAAAHR010000370.1:0-1476 GCF_009908215.1 Nonomuraea sp. K271
ACGCTGCTCGGCTCACGCCGGGACAGGTCGATACCGAGCTCCTCCGCGGCGCGGAAGACGTCCTCGTCGGTGTCACGCATCTCGATGGACATGCCGTCGCTGGAGAGCACCTCGACGTTGAGGCACAGCGACTGCATCTCCTTGATGAGCACCTTGAAGGACTCGGGGATGCCCGGCTCGGGGATGTTCTCGCCCTTGACGATCGCCTCGTAGACCTTCACGCGGCCCAGGACGTCGTCGGACTTGATGGTCAGCAGCTCCTGCAGCGCGTACGCCGCGCCGTAGGCCTCCAGCGCCCACACCTCCATCTCACCGAAACGCTGCCCGCCGAACTGGGCCTTACCGCCCAGCGGCTGCTGCGTGATCATGGAGTAGGGGCCGGTCGAACGCGCGTGAATCTTGTCGTCGACCAGGTGGAGCAGCTTGAGGATGTAGATGTATCCGACCGAGATCGGGTAGGGGAACGGCTCGCCGCTGCGCCCGTCGAACAGCCGGGCCTTGCCGCTCGGCTGCACCATCCGGTCACCGTCGCGGTTGGCGACGGTGCTCTGCAGCAGACCGACGATCTCCTGCTCGTGGGCGCCGTCGAAGACCGGGGTGGCCATGTTGGTGCGCGGGGCGACCTTCTCGAAACCCTTCTCGCGCAGCCGGTCGGCCCAGGCCTCCTGGACGCCGGAGATGTCCCAGCCCCTGGCGGCGATCCACCCCAGATGGGTCTCCAGCACCTGGCCGACGTTCATCCGGCCGGGCACGCCCAGCGGGTTGAGAATGATGTCGACCGGAGTGCCGTCCTCCAGGAACGGCATGTCCTCGACCGGAAGGATCTTGGAGATGACACCCTTGTTGCCGTGCCGGCCGGCCAGCTTGTCACCGTCGGTGATCTTACGCTTCTGCGCCACATAGACGCGCACCAGCTCGTTGACCCCCGGCGGCAGCTCGTCGCCCTCCTCACGGCTGAACACCCGCACGCCGATGACCTTGCCCTGCTCACCGTGCGGCACCTTCAGCGAGGTGTCACGGACCTCACGCGCCTTCTCACCGAAGATCGCACGCAGCAGCCGCTCCTCAGGCGTCAGCTCGGTCTCGCCCTTCGGGGTGACCTTGCCGACCAGGATGTCGCCGGGAACGACCTCGGCGCCGATGCGGATGATGCCGCGCTCGTCGAGGTCGGCCAGGACCTCCTCGGAGACGTTGGGAATGTCACGCGTGATCTCTTCGGGACCCAGCTTGGTGTCACGGGCGTCGACCTCGTGCTCCTCGATGTGGATCGAGGACAGCACGTCGTCCTGCACCAGCCGCTGCGACAGGATGATCGCGTCTTCGTAGTTGTGGCCCTCCCACGGCATGAACGCCACCAGGAGGTTCTTGCCGAGCGCCATCTCACCCTGGTCGGTGCACGGCCCGTCGGCGATCACCTGGTTGACCTCGACCCGGTCGCCCTCGGCGACGATGGGCTTCTGGTTGAACGAGGTGCCC
>NZ_JAAAHR010000371.1:0-1341 GCF_009908215.1 Nonomuraea sp. K271
GCGTACGGGATCGGGCCGCTGCCAGGGGAGTGCCGGTCGTCAGGGGCGGACGCCCTGGCCTGGGGCCGGCCGCTGATGAGCTGGAAGAGCACGTCCTGCATGGCCGGCCGGGCAGCCGCGTCCTTGGCCAGGCAGCCGTACACGATCGAACGCAGGGGCTCGGGCACGTCACCGAGGTTCGGCACGTCGTACTGGATCCTGCGGAGCACCGCGGGCAGCGAGTCGTTGCCGAACGGCGGCGTGCCCGTGGCGGCGTACACGATGACGGATCCCCAGGCGAACACGTCGGCGGCCGGCCCGGCGACCGCGCCGAGGAACTGCTCGGGCGCCATGTACGCGGGCGTCCCCACGATGCTGCTGGTACGGGTCACCGCGGCGTCCACGGCACGGGCGATGCCGAAGTCGATGACGCGCGGGCCGTCCCGTCCGAGCAGCACGTTGGCCGGTTTGAAGTCGCGGTGCACGACGCCGGCCCGGTGGATGGCGGCCAGCGCGGTGGCCGTGGCGACCGCCAGCCGCTGCAGGTCGGCCCCGGTGTGGACGCCGGCCTGCTGGAGGGAGGGACCTTCGACGTACTCGGTCACGATGTACGGCCGTGCGCCCAGCGAGGCGTCCAGCACCTGCGCGATGCAGAACGGCTCCACCCGCCGCGCTGCCGCGATCTCCTTGGCGAAGCGGCCGTCGCCCGGCACCCCCTCCCGCAGCACCTTGATGGCGACCCGCGTCCCGTCGGGAGCCGTACCCAGGTAGACCACGCCCTGGCCGCCCTCGCCGAGCTGCTTGACGACCCGGTACGGGCCGATGGCCTCCAGCGTCACCAGGTTTCCAGCGCGCAGACGCTGAACGAGGTGCTTTTCTGCGCCGAGGACGGCGAGGTGACCTTCAGCGCCACGGTGTGGCGCCCCGCGGGCAGGTTGTACTGTTTGGCGGTCACGAACGCGGTGTAGTCGTCCTCCGGCACCCAGGACCTGCCGCTCTCCTTGGTCTTGCCGTCGACCAGCCACGCGTAGGAGATCCACACTCCGCGCCTGGTCGACTCCACGCGGGTCTGGAAGTGCACAGGCGGCATGTAGCAGTCACCCGACCCGGACTGGCCCGGTCCGCCCATCAGCTCGATCGCGAGAATGCTCGCCTTGGCGTTCGTGGCCGGCTTCTTACTGGTACGGGCGCGGTCGCGGGTCGGCGTAGGCCGCGCGGTGGTGCGCTCGGGCGAGGCCGTGGGTGTGGGCTTCCTCGGGGTGGCGGTGGGCTTGGCCGTACGAGTGGGAGGCTTCTTCCGCTTCTGGGTCTTCGTCCCCTTGGGAGTGGGCGTCTGCTCGGAGGACGGCTTCACGGTGGGGA
>NZ_JAAAHR010000372.1:0-1340 GCF_009908215.1 Nonomuraea sp. K271
GGAATCGGACCCCTGCGGAGCAGGGCAGGGGCAGCCGATTCGCCTCCAGGCGAACCGGCGTATCGAACAAACGCGCGAGTCCTTCTTGATCCTTCGGTAGGATGTGAGGCGTGGCGCAGATCGTGAAGCGGGCCTACAAGTACCGCTTCTACCCGACCCCCGAGCAAGCCTGCGAGCTGGCCCGGACGTTCGGCTGCGTCCGCTTCGTGTACAACAAGGCACTGGAGGAACGCACCCGCGCCTACACCGTGGAAGGCAAGCGCCTCTCCTACGTGGAGTCGTCGGCAGCGCTGACGGCGTGGAAGCGCAGCGGCGCGTTCGACTTCCTGTCGGAGGTGTCGTCGGTGCCGTTGCAGCAGGCGCTGCGCCATCTTCAGACGGGTTTTGCCAACTTCTTCGCCAAGCGCGCCAAGTACCCAACGTTCAAGACCAGGAGGAAGTCGCGGGCGTCGGCGGAGTACACCCGTTCGGCGTTCCGCTGGCGCGAGGGGCGGTTGACGCTGGCGAAGATGGACGCCCCGTTGGCGGTCGTGTGGTCGCGTCCGCTGCCGGAGGGCGCGGAGCCGTCCACGGTCACCGTGTCGAAGGACGCGGCGGGCCGCTGGTTCGTGTCCCTGCTGGTGGAGGAGAAGATCACCCCGCTCGCTCCGGTGGAGCACGCGGTGGGTGTGGACGCGGGCATCACCGCGCTGGCCACACTCTCGACCGGCGAGAAGATCGTCAACCCGCGTCACGAGCGCCGCGACAGGCGCAGGCTGGCCAAGGCTCAGCGGGCGCTGGCTCGCAAGGAGAAGGGGTCGAACAACCGGGCCAAGGCCCGGCTCAAGGTGGCCCGAGTGTACGCCAGGATTACTGACCGCAGAAGGGACCACCTCCACAAGGTCACCACACGGCTTGTTCGCGAGAACCAAACGATCGCCGTCGAGGACCTGACCGTGCGCAACCTGGTCAAGAACCGCCGCCTGGCCCGCGCCATCTCGGACGCGAGCTGGCGGGAGTTGCGGTCGATGCTGGAGTACAAGGCGGCCTGGTACGGGCGCACGCTGGTGGCGGTGGATCGCTGGTTCGCCTCCAGCAAGCTGTGCTCGGTGTGCGGGGCCTTGCAGGAGACGATGCCGTTGCATGCCCGCGAGTGGGAGTGCGCCTGCGGCGCGGCCCATGACCGGGATGTCAACGCGGCCAGGAACGTGCTCGCCGCCGGGCTGGCGGAGAGCTGAAACGCCTGTGGAGCTGGTGTCAGACCTCAACGAGAGTCCTCTCGGACGGGGCAACCGGCGATGAAGCAGGAATCCTCACGGGCGACCGTGGGAATCCCCTCGTTTACGAGGGGAGGATGTCAA
>NZ_JAAAHR010000373.1:0-1328 GCF_009908215.1 Nonomuraea sp. K271
GCCGGCGTCAGGTCAGGTAGCGGAACCACAGGTACGGCGCGGTCAAAGTGATGGTCACCACGGTGACGACCAGGCCGTACTTGGTGAACTGCCAGAAACTGATCGGGGTGCCGTTGCGGGCGGCGATGCCGAGGATGACCACGTTGGCCGCCGCGCCGACGGCGGTGGCGTTGCCGCCCAGGTCGGCGCCGAAGGCCAGCGCCCACCACAACACCTGAGCCTGCTCATGGCCTCCGCCCGCCTCGACCAGTTCGGCCACGATGGGACTCATGGTGGCCACGTACGGGATGTTGTCCACGATGGCCGACAGCCCGGCCGAGGCCCACAGCAGTCCCATCGCGGTCAGCTCCGGCCGGCCCGCGGTGGCGGCCGTCGCCGCCTGTGAGACCTGGCCGATCACACCGGTCTCCACCAGCGCCCCGACCATGACGAACAGCCCGGCGAAGAACACCAGCGTCGGCCACTCCACCTCCTCGATCGCGTCATGCGTGGTGACCTTCGTGGCGGCCACCAGAACCCCCGCCCCGAGGATGGCCACCACCGACGGCTCGTAGTGCAGCACCGGATGCAGCACGAACCCGACCATGACCAGGCCCAGCACGACCAGGCTCTGCCACAGCAGCCGCGGATCGGCGATCGCCTCCCGCTCGTCGAGCACCATGATCTCGGCCGCGCGGTCAGGGTCGTAGCGGAAGGACCTGCGGAACAGGATCCGGCACAACCCGACGAACACCACCATCAGCACCACCACCAACGGCGCCATGTGCACGAGGAAGTCGTTGAAGGTCAGCCCCGCGCGGCTGGCGATGATGATGTTCGGCGGATCCCCGACCAGCGTGGCCGCACCACCGATGTTGGAGGCCAGCGCCTCGGCGATCAGGAACGGCGCCGCGTTCAGCGCCAGCCGTTCGCACACCAGGAAGGTCACCGGCGCGATCAGCAGCACAGTGGTGACGTTGTCCAGCAACGCCGAGGCCACGGCGGTGATGACCACCAGCAGCACCATCAGCCGGTACGGACGCCCTCTGGCCCGCTTGGCCGCCCAGATCGCCAGATATTCGAAGATGCCGGTCTGTTTCAGCACGCCGACGATGACCATCATGCCCAGCAGCAGGAAGATGACGTTCCAGTCGATGCCGGTGTGCTCGTCGAAGAACGCGGCACCGGCGTCGGTGGCGTGGATCAGCAGCATGAGCCCGGCACCGCCGAGCGCGGCCGCCACCCGGTGGATCTTCTCGGTGGCGATCAGCGCGTAGGCGCACAGGAAAACCGCCACCGCCAGCCATGCGGTGACGCTCACGCGGCCACCGCCCGGTCCAGCAGCGCCT
>NZ_JAAAHR010000374.1:0-1322 GCF_009908215.1 Nonomuraea sp. K271
TGAAGCGCCCCGACTTTGATGGAGACCTCAACGGTTGATTCCGGCGGGTTCGTTGGGCTGGTGTTGAGCGTAGTAGAGAGCTTCGAACTCCTCTGGTGGCAGGTGTCCGATCGCTGAGTGCAGGCGGGTGGCGTTGAACCAGTCCACCCATTCGGCGGTGGCCAGTTCGACGTCGGCCAGGCTGCGCCAGGGTCCTCGGGGCTTGATCAGCTCGGTCTTGTAGAGGCCGATCTGTGATTCCATCAGGGCATTGTCGAGCGCGTCGCCGACGCTGCCGACGGAGGCGTCGATCCCGGCCGTCAGCAGATGCGTGGTGAACCGGAAAGACGTGTATTGACTGCCGGCATCGCTGTGGTGGATCAGCCCCGGCTCGACCGGCCGGCCGATACGCCCTCGCCGCCACAGGGCCATGTCCAGGGCGTCGAGGACGAGCGTGGTGTGCTTGGTCAGCGAGGCGGCCCAGCCGACGATCGCCCGGGAGTAGACGTCGACCACGAAGGCGACGTAGACGACACCGCACCAGGCGGCCACGTGGGTGAAGTCGGCCACCCAGGCAGCGTTCGGCCGAGTCGCGGTGAAGTCGCGTTGGAGGCGGTCGGCCGCCCGCTCATGGCTGGGGTCGGCCACGGTGGTGCGCACCTTCTTACCGCGCCCGGCGCCCTGCAGGCCGAGGGCGCGCATGCGCCGCTCGATGGTGCAGCGGGCCACCTGGTGGCCTTCGCGCTGCAGCTGATGCCAGATCTTGCGGGCGCCGTAGACGCCGTAGTTGTCGGCGTGGATGCGGGTGATGTGTTCGTCCAGTTCGGCGTCGCGCACGGCCCGCGCCGAGGGTGGCCGGTTCTTGGCGGCGTAGTAGGTGCTGGTGGAGATGGGGCAGCCGTGCTGGGTCAGGACACGGCAGATCGGCTCGACACCGAACACGTCGGCGTGCTGGTCGATGAAGGTCACGAGTGCGTGTGTGGCCGGTCGAGCTCGGCCGCGAAGAAAGCCGACGCGGCTTTCAAGATCTCGTTGGCGCGGCGGAGTTCGGCGTTCTCCCGGCGAAGCCGCTTCAGCTCTGCCGACTCATCCGTGGTGCGGCCGGGCCGGCTGCCCTCGTCGATCTGGGCCTGACGGACCCAGGTGCGTAGCGTCTCCGCGGTGCCGATGCCGAGCTTGGCCGCGACCGCGTTGATCGTGGCCCACTCGGTCGGGTAATCAGGCCGCACTTCGGCGACCATCCGCACCGCTCGACGGCGCAGCTCGGCGGGGTAGGGAGACTTACCTGGCATGGACTCGATCCTCTCAAGAGATCAAGTCTCCACCGAAGCCGGGGCGATTCA
>NZ_JAAAHR010000375.1:0-1319 GCF_009908215.1 Nonomuraea sp. K271
CTGGGGCAGGTGTCGCGGTATTCCTCGATGGCGAGGCCGCTGGGCGCCGGGCAGAGGAATTGCTCGTAGCGGGTGTCCTCGTCGACGAACCGCTTGAGCCAGGACACCATCGACTTGGCCATCGTGGTGTTGGTGACCTGCGGGAAGAAGTGGCTGGCGCCGTTCAGTTCGAGGTACGCCTTCTCCGCCGAGGACGGGATGCTCTCGTAGAAGCGTTCGGAGTGGCTGGAGACGGGGGCGATGCTGTCGCTCTCACCGCCGATGATCATGGTCGGGACGCGCAGCCCCGACCAGCTCTTCGTCAGGTTCCACGGCGCGATCGGCACGGCCGCCCGGAGCGAGGACCGGTCGTCGGCTGCCTCCAGCGAACCTCCGCCGCCCATCGAGTGGCCGGCCACGGCGAGCCTGGACGGGTCGATGCGGCTGCGTACGGTCGACGGGCTGTCCTCCACCAGGTAGTCGAGGGCGGCGAGAAGCTGGCGGCCCCGGCTGGCGGGCTGGTCGTAGAGGGTGTTGGTCTCGATGCCGATCACCACGAAGCCGTGCGAGGCGATCCTCGGCCCGAGCCAGTCGAGGCTGGACCACCTGGCGGTGTAGCCGGGCGAGATGGCGATCGCCCCGAACGTGCCCTGGCTGGTGTCGTCCGGGTAGTAGATCTCCCCGCCGCCGAAGCCGCTGACGCCCAGCGAGGAGACGCTCCGCTGGGACGTCGAGAACGGCCCGCGGCTCGCCTCCAGCAAGGCGTCCGAGGGGTCGGGGCCGCGCTCGTACGGGCCGGCCGCGTGGGCGGCGGGAGCGGCGGCGAGGCCGCCGCCGAGGAGTGCGAGGGCGAGGGCGAGCTTGGTCAACGTTCGCGCGCCGCGGTGGGGGGTGGTGAGCTGCACGTCGTCATACTCCCTGCTCGAAGTGGGGGTGACTGCTGTCTGCCGCCATTGTTCGAAGGCGCGGTCAGCCGTGCATCGGTGAAATCACCGGCCTCCTGATCAGGACATGAGCCGTACCAGTTCGACGCGGGAGCGGACGCCGAGCCGGTCGAAGATGTTCCTCAGGTGGTGTTCGACGGTGCGCCGGCTGAGGAACAGCCGCTCGGCCACCTCCTTGTTGGTGGCGCCCTCGGCGACCATGCGGGCGATCCGCAACTGCTGGGCCGTGAGCTGCCCCGGGATGGCCTGCCGGGTGGGACGCACCGGGTCGCCGGACGCGCGCAGCTCGGTCCTCGCCTGCGCGGTCCACAGGCGGGCCCCGTGGCGTTCGAACGTCTCCAGCGCCGTGTGCAGATGGTTCCGCGCGGCGCCGGGGCGGCGGTCGCGGCGCAGCGC
>NZ_JAAAHR010000376.1:0-1301 GCF_009908215.1 Nonomuraea sp. K271
GAGCTGGTTCTGCGGCGGCTGCTGCCCGATGGCCCGGGTGGCGATCCAGGGGCGCGGCTGGCCGCCGCGGTGCATGCCCGGCCGCCCCTCGCGCTGGCCGAGCTGGCCCCGCTGGTGAGCGAGGCGGCCGTGGGCGGCGATCCGGTGGCGGTGTCCATCGTGGCCGAGGCCGCGGCCATGCTGGCGAGCACCGCCTCCCTGGTGCACGAACCCGGGAGTCCTCTCGTGCTGGCCGGTGGTGTGCTCACGGCGGAAGGCCCCGTACACGATGCCGTACGGGGCCTTCTGGAGGGTGCGGTCACGGCGGGGGATCCGGCGGGGGCGGCGGCATGGCTGGCCGCGCGGCCCCTTCTGAGCCTGCGGGAGGCCGAGGCCCGGCATTCCCGTTTCACGCATCCCGCTTAGGCACGCCGTCCCCGTCCCGGTGCAGGCGGGCCGTACCCGGTTCGCGGGTCGCTATCGTGCCGAGCTCGACGCCGCTCGGGCGAGTGGCCGTAGAGGTCGGCCCAGCTCGGTGTCGAGCGCCGCGACCCTGTGCCGGTGCGTTGACCACTCCGTACTCATCGAAGGGGCTCAGCATTTCAGCCGATTTTTCACCTCACGAGCAGTGCGGCGCTTCCGTAGCTCCCGCCGAACCCCGTCACCAGCGCCACGGAACGCCCCGATCGCAGCTCCCTGACGGCCTGGGCGACGTTGTTCAGCCCGTGCACGTACCCCTCCGAGAGCAGACCTCCGTGCGGGTTCACCCAGGCGTGCCGCCCCTCCAGCAGGTAGGCCCCGAGCTCCTCGCGCGCCACGAAGCCGAAGTCCTCCAGTTGCCCGGGCACGAGCCACGAGTAGGCGTCGTACGGCAGCGCCACGTCCACGTCCGCGGGCCGCATTCCGGAGGCCTCCCAGAGCATGGGGGCCACGTACGCGGAGAAGATCGTGCTCACGTCGGGCGCGCGGTCCATCGACGAGCAGCCCGGCCCTCCCCCGCGTACCACGGCGTGCACGCGCGGCCCGTCGAGCACCGCGCTGACCAGCAGCGCGCACGCCCCGTCGGTCTCCTGGCAGCAGTCGACCGTGCGCAGCGGGGTGCAGACGTACGGTCTGGCCAGGTAGGCGTCGAGGGTGAGCGGGTCGCGGCGCAGGGCGCGGGGGTTGGCCGCGGCGTTGCACCTGGACTGGGCGACGACGGCGTGCAGGTGCTCGGAGGTGAGGCCGGTGTCGTGCAGGTAGCGGGTGGCGGCCAGGGCGAACAGCGGGATGGGGCCCGCCAGTCCGTACGTGGGGGTGCCAGCGGAGGGGCCGGTGGGGGC
>NZ_JAAAHR010000377.1:0-1267 GCF_009908215.1 Nonomuraea sp. K271
GTGTGATCGCGTTCGCGGCGGCGGGCGGGGCGGGCGCGTCGGGTTTCATGGCCGCCTATCTGGCGGGCATCGTGCTGGGCAACGCGGTCCTGCCGCACCGAGCTGCCACGCGTTCGTTCGCCGAGGGGGTCGGCTGGCTGGCGCAGATCGGGTTGTTCGTCATGCTGGGGTTGCTGGTGAATCCGAGCGAGCTGGGTTCGGCGTTGTTGCCGGCAACCGTCATCGGGTTGGTGTTGTTGCTGGTGGCGCGGCCTGTGTCGGTGGTGGCGTGTCTGCTTCCGTTCCGTACGAGCTGGCGGGAGCAGGCGTTCGTTTCCTGGGCGGGGCTGCGTGGCGCGGTGCCGATCGTGCTGGCGACGTTTCCCATTGTCGCGGCGGTGCCCGGCAGCCTGCAGTTGCTGAACATCGTGTTCGTGCTGGTGGTGTTGTTCGTCCTGGTCCAGGGGCCGGTGCTGCCGGCGGTGGCCAGGCTGCTGGGGATCACCCAGCCGGGTCAGGCCAGGGAGGTGAGCATCGAGGCCGCTCCGCTGGACGTGCTGGGCGCCGACCTGCTGACGTTGACGATTCCGCCCGGTTCCCGGCTGCACGGGGTGGAGATCTTCGAACTGCGGTTGCCCGCTCCCTCGAACGTCGTCCTGATCATCCGTGACGGCGACACCATCGTCCCGGAGCCCGTGACGTTGTTGCGGGAGGGCGACGACGTGCTCATCGTCACGACCAGTGACGCGCGCCCGCAGGTGGAGCGCCGGTTGCGCGCGGTAGCGCGGCGCGGGCGGCTGGCTCACTGGTACGGCGAGCGCGGCGACATCGACACCGATTCCGGCCGAGCGGCCCTCACGAAAGGAGAACCTGCGCAGTGGACATCAGGCGCACGACGGTTCCCGGCAGCGGCATCATCCACCACTACGACACCAGGCAAGGAGATCACGTCGGCGTTATGGTCTTCGACGACGGGCGGCGTGCGTTGATGATCTACGACGGTGGCGATGCCGACGCCCCGTCGCATGTGGTGGATCTGGACGGCGACGAGGCCGACGGGGTTGCCGAGTTGTTGCACAGCCGTTCGCTGGCCGATCGGCTGTCGGCCGTGGAGCGGCGCCTGGCGCAGCTGATCGGCCGGCGTTCGTGAGGGCGGGCGCTCGCCGTCGCGCGGCATGTCGGGTGGGCGTGCGCCGTCATGATGCCCGGGGCCCGCGCGGGCTTGCCGCGTGCGGGGCCTGCTCATCGCCTGGGGCGGGTTGAGCTCTGGGGGCGGGTTCACGGTAGC
>NZ_JAAAHR010000378.1:0-1185 GCF_009908215.1 Nonomuraea sp. K271
AGGCAGGAGAGCGCGTATCCGCAGACACGGCCCTGGCACCAGCCCATGCCGGGCCTGGCCAGCAGCTTGATGGAGCGCGCGTCGGTCGCGCCGAGGCCCTGCGCCTCGCGTACGCGGGCCAGCGGCACCTCCTCGCACCGGCACACGAGCGTGTCGTCGCGCAACCACCCCTGCCAGCCTGGTTTGACGGGGTACGCCCGCTGCAGCGCCTCCCCGAACCTCCGCCACCGGACCCGCCGCCGTACGAGCACCCCCGGCACCGCTCGGGCCGCTCCCTCACGGGGAGCCGTCCCCGTGGCGGGGCCGGCGTGCAGGGCACGGGAGTCGGCCACGATGGCCAGGCCGGCGACGCGGCCCTCCAGTTCGGACAGCCTCCACCCGCCGACCCCGGTGGGCTCGCCCGCCGCCCACACGCCCGGGACGGTGGTGCGCTGGCCGGTGTCCACGGCGAGCACCTGGCTGCCGTCCACGTCGTGCCGGGTCCCGCAGCCGAGCTGCGTGCCCAGCTCGATCTGCGGCACGAAGCCGTACCCCGCGGCCACGGTGTCGCACTCGACGACGCGGGTGGCGATGATGTTCCACCCCTTGTCGAGCCGGGCGACGGTGACGGCCTCCACCTCTCGCTCGCCGTGCGCCGCGACCACCGCCTGGCGAGTGCGGTACGGCACCCGGTGCCGGGCCAGGTCCACGGCGTACCGTGCTGCTTCGCCCGCCTTGTCCAGGGCCAGGAGGGGCCGCCTGGCCAGCCCGAGCGCGCCGCCCGCCTCGTACACGCCGAGGACGCGCGCTCCCGCCCCGGCCAGCCCGCAGGCCACGGGGAGCAGGAACGGCCCGGTGCCGGAGACGACGACCCGCCGGCCCGCCACGACGCCGCTGCCCTTGAGCAGGGCCTGAGCGCCGCCGGCGGTGAGCACTCCGGGCAGGTCCCAGCCGGGGAAGGGCAGCGGCCGGTCGTACGCGCCGGTGGCGATCAGCAGCCGCCGCGTCCGGAGGGCGACCGGCCGTTCGCCCTCCGGAGAGGGTGTCACGCCGTGGACGGCCAGGGTCGCGTCCGGCTCGCGGGCGGCGCTCCACACCTGGTGCCGCAGCAGCACGTCGGCGCGCTCGCCCAGGGCCCGCGCCTGCCGCAGGAACCGGCCGAGCCCGGGCGCGGCGCCGGGGCCGTCCCCGGGAACGGCCCCGGCG
>NZ_JAAAHR010000379.1:0-1157 GCF_009908215.1 Nonomuraea sp. K271
GGGTGGGGGTTGCGGGGGTGAAGCGGCTGCCGGGTGGGATGTGGCTTTTCAGCGGTGTGGGGCGTTGATCGGTGCAGTCGCCGGCAGGTCCCTGGAGCGGCCTGCACGGACGCGGCGGGCACGCGCGACGGTGTGTGCGTTCAGGCGAGGGCCGGAGCGTAGGGGGTGACGTCGATGGGCGGTTCGTCGCCGAGGGCCAGAGCGGCGGCGATGCGGCCGGTGAAGGGGCCCGCCGTCAGGCCGTACGAGCTCAGACCCGTCGCCACCACCACCCGGCTGGTGAGACGGCCGATGAGCGGGCTGCCGGGGGCGTACACCGGGCGCAGCCCGACCCTGGTCTCCGCCACCGTCGCGCCCAGCAGGCCCGGGGCCACCTGCAACCCCGCCTCGATCACCTCGCCGAGTCCGCCCATCGTGACACGCGGCGAGAAGCCCACGTCCTCGATGGTCGCGCCGATGACGACGCGGGAGTCGGGAAAGCCCAGCAGGTAGGGGCCGATCCTGGGCAGCACGATCGGCCACCAGGCCGTGTCGATGCCCTCCAGGGTGACGTGCAGGATCTGACCGCGCCTCGGGAAGACGGGCAGTTTCACCCCCAGCGGCCGGCACACCTCACCGGTCCACGCACCGGCGGCCACGATCACGGCGTCCGCGTCGAGCGGAACGCCCTCACCGGCGAAGTCGTGGGCGCCCGTGCCGGTGACCGGAGCCTGCCGGGGCTCCAGCGGCGTTGCCTGCCGCCAGGACGTGCCGCCCGCCTGCTCGCTCCCGCGTAGGCCTGTGAGCCGGGCCTGCGCCGGTTCCCCTGCGCCTTCCGCGGCCGCCGCGACTCCGGTGCCCGAGGGCCCGCCTGCTCCCGTGCCGCCCACGCCGGCCAGCCCTGGTCCGGCAGGAACGTCGCCGGCGACCGTGGCGGCCTCACCGCCGGCGGTCGTACCGGACCCGGCCGCGTGCCCGCCTCCGGCGGGCCGGGGGAAGGGGCCTGCGGGCGCGGCGGAAGAGGCGCCGCCGTCAGGCTCGGCCGAGGGCACGTCACCGGAAGGGCCCAGCGAGGGGCCGCTGTCAGAGGGCCCGGTGGAGGGTTCGGTGGAGGGTTCGGTGGAGGGCCCGGTGGAGGGCCCGGTGGAGGGCCCGGTGGAGGGTTCGTCGCTTGGGGG
>NZ_JAAAHR010000038.1:0-57246 GCF_009908215.1 Nonomuraea sp. K271
CGGCGAGCACCGCGAGCAGGACGAGCGCAGCAGCCGTGCGTCTCATGGTCACCTCGGGCGTTCTCGGGGGTGACGGCGACCGGGCGGCACCCGGGCCCACTCAGTTCCGGTCGCCGAAACGACCGAATCTGACCGATATTGTTCGACTATTGACCATTAGGGAGCGAAAGGCAAGATTCGTCCTGCGACGCAGGGCGGAAAACCGGTTTCGCTCCGGTCGGCCGGCGGCTAGCCTGCCACGGACGGTACGAGACCCAGGAGTTCGAGAGATGCCCGGCCAGCCAGGCACGCGTTGACGTTCACGGTCGTCACCGACCTGTCCTCGCGTGCCGCCTCCGAACTGCGGCACAGCCAGCCCGCCACCGCCTGACCTACCGGGCGGCGGCCCGTTTCCCGGCTGCTCAAGGAGCTTCCCCGTGCCGTACGTTCCCCCTGTCGTGTGCTCTTGTGGTCCCCCGTCCGACCCCCAGCGGGGCCGGCGATGAAGGCGGCGGGCTCCGGCCGCCCGCTGTGGCGCGACGCCGACTTCCGCCGGCTCTGGGCCGGGCAGACCGCCTCCCAGCTGGGGACCCAGGCGACCCTGGTGACCCTGCCGCTCGTCGCCGTGGTGGCGCTCGGCGCCGGCGTCGGCGAGCTCGGCGCGCTGCGCGCGGCAGAGCAGGCGCCCATTCTGCTGTGCTCGCTCCTCGCCGGCGCGTGGGTCGACCGCCGTCGTTCCCGCGACGTGATGGTGGCCGCGGACCTGGGCCGGGCCGCGACGCTGGCGGCGATCCCCGTCGCGTACGCCCTCGGGGTTCTCGGCATGCCCGCGCTGTTCGCCGCCGCCTTCCTCGTGGGCGTGCTCAGCGTGTACTTCGACGTGGCCTACCAGGCCTCCCTCGTACGGCTGGTGGAGCACGACCGGCTGGCGCAGGGCAACAGCGCGCTCGAAGGCACCAGGTCGGCGGCGCAGATCGGCGGGCCCGCGCTCGGCGGCGCGCTGGTGTCGCTCCTGTCCGCGCCGGTCGCCGTCGTGGCGAGCGCCGCCTTCTACACGCTGTCGTTCCTGTCGATCCTGCGCATACGCCGTCCCGAGCCGCTGCCCGGACCTTCCGGAACGCCCGCTTCCATGGGCAGGCGGATCGCCGAGGGGCTCCGGCTCGTCACCCGCGATCCCACGCTGCGGGCCGTGGGCCTCTCGACCGCCGCCTACCAGTTCGCGCTGGCCGCCCTGATGACCGTCTACCTGGTCTTCCTGGCGCGCGAGCTACGGCTGCCCGGCGCGGCGGTCGGCCTGGCGCTCGCGGCGACGGGTCCGGGCGCGCTCGCCGGCGCGCTGCTGGCCGCCAGGCTGCCGGGACGGTACGGCTTCGGCGTGGTGATGGTGTCGGCTGCCTTGCTCGGCGACGCCGTGATGCTGGCCGTGCCCGCGCTGCATGGTTCCTCGCCCGGCACGCTCGCCGCCCTCATGGCGATCAACTTCGCGTTCGGCGCCTGCGGCCAGCTGGTGAACGTCACCATGATGGGCGTGCGGCAGGCCGTCACCCCCGTGCTCATGCAGGGCCGGGTGGTCGCCACGATCTCCTTCGCCGGCATGGGCCTGACCCCGCTGGGCTCGCTGCTCGGCGGCTGGCTGGCCGGTCAGTGGGGGTTGCGCGCCGGCCTGCTGGTGAGCGCCGCCGCCATGGCGCTCTCGCCACTGGTCATGCTCATGTCCCCGCTCGGCCGCCTCGGGCGCGCACTTCCCACGCGAACGGCTCGCGACTGACACCGCCTGAGCGCGACCACGACCCGATTTTAATGCAGTCGCTTGACTTAAGCTGACCTGCCCGGTTAACTGGCGGCGAAATCCGAGGAGGTCGTGATGCGCCAAGACGACGTGGCACAAACGCTGAACTACCCCATTCCCAGCGACGCCGCGCTCGATCCGCCGGCCGAGTGGGCGCGGCTGCGCGAGCAGTGCCCCGTCGCCCGGGTGAGGTTGCCCAGCGGCGACCAGGCATCCCTGCTGACCAGGTACGACGACGTGAAACTGGTGTTGTCGGACCCGCGCTTCACCCGGCAACTGGACGCCGACGACGCGGCCCGCATCGCCGCCAACGAGTCGGGCGGCGTGTTCAACAGCTCGATGGCCTCGACCATCCCGCAGAGCGGGGAAGGGCACCAGCGGTGGCGGCGCATGGTCGGCAGATGGTTCACGGCCAGGCGCATGGCGGCGCTGAAGCCCGGCATCGAGGCGATGGCCGACCGGCTCATCGACGACATGGTGGCCCAGGGTCATCCGGCCGACCTCAAGGCGAGCCTGGGCTTCCCGCTGCCTGTGTGGGTCATCTGCGACCTGCTCGGGGTCCCCGACTCCGACCGCGACAAGTTCGCGTACTGGTCCGACACGCTGCTCAACCTGACCCGCTACACGCAGGCGGAGATCGACGCGGCGCAGGCCGAGTTCGTGGCGTACATGGGCGAGCACGTCGCGGCCAGGCGCGCCCGGCCGGGCGACGACCTGCTCAGCGAGCTCAGCAAGGGCGCCGACGCCGCCGGCGAGCCGATGCCCGACGGAGCGCTGGTCGCCACCGGCATGGGGCTGCTGGTCGCCGGGCACGAGACCACGGCCAACATGATCGGCAAGATGGTGGCCATGCTGCTGGCCGACCGGCGGCGCTGGGAGCGGCTGCTCGCGGATCCTTCCCTGGTGCGCTCCGCGGTGGAGGAGGCGCTGCGGTTCGACGCCAACCCCGGCTTCGGCATGCCGCGCTACCTCGGCGAGGAGGTCGAGATCGCCGGCGCCGTCATCCCCCGGGGCACGACCGTGGTGTGCAGCATGGCCGCGGCCAACCGCGACGAGAACGCCTTCGAGCACGCCGGTGAGATGAGGCTCGACCGCGTCCCCAACCCGCACCTGACCTTCGGGTCCGGCCCGCACTCGTGCCTGGGGCAGGCGCTGGCCCGCACCGAGCTGCAGACCGTGCTCGAGGTGCTGCTGCGCCGGCTGCCCTCGCTGGAGCTGGCCGTTCCCGCGAAGGACCTGCACCGCGTCGAAGGGCTCGCCGTCGGCGGGCTGCGCGAGGTCCCGGTGCGGTGGTGACCGTGGCGGCCGGACACCCCCGGGCCGCACGGGCCAGCGCGACGCGGGAGCAGATCCTTACGGCGGCGGAGCGGCTGTTCGCCGAGCACGGGGTGTTCGCCGTGTCCAACCGCCAGGTCAGCGAGGCCGCGGGCCAGGGCAACAACGCCGCCGTCGGCTACCACTTCGGCACGAAGGCGGACCTGGTGCGGGCGATCGCCCGCAAGCACGCCCAGCACACCGAGCGCATCCGCGGGCGGATGGTGGCCGAGCTCGGCGACTCCGCCGACGTCCGCGACTGGGTGGCCTGCCTCGTACGCCCCGTCGCCGAGCACCTGGCCTCCCTGGGCAGCCCGACCTGGTTCGCCCGGTTCGGCGCCCAGGTGATGACCGATCCCACCCTCCGCGAGATCATGATCGAGGAGTCGCTCACCTCCCCCTCGCTGCAGCAGATCATCGACGGGCTCGACCGGTGCCTCCCCGCGCTGCCGCCGGAGGTGCGGGCCGAGCGCAACGACATGGCCCGCCAGCTGATGGTGCACATGTGCGCCGAGCGGGAGCGCGCGCTCGCCGAAGGCGTCCCGACCCCCCGGACCGGCTGGCACGACGCCGCGACCGGGCTGATCGACGCGATCGTCGGGTTGTGGGAGGCGCCCGTCACCCGCGCTCCCTGACCCCGTCCCGTCCCGACCGATGCACGAACCAGGGGGAAACCAACATGAGAATCACCGTCGACGAGGACAAATGCTGCGGAGCCGGCCAGTGTGTGCTGCTCGCCCCGGAGGTGTTCGACCAGCGGGAGGACGACGGGGTCGTGCTCCTGCTCGACGCGGCGCCGCCCGAGCGACTGCACGCCACGGTGCGTGAGGCGGCCGACGTCTGCCCGGCGGCGGCGATCGAGCTGACCGTGTGAGCCTACGCCTCCGGCGTCCCCGTGGTCGTGGCGCCGCCGCGTCGCGCTGGAGGACATCGAGATCGCCGGGCAGGTCGTCCGGGCCGGCGAGGGCCTGATCCCGGCCAACGACATCGGCAACCGCGACCCGGCCGCCTTCCCCGGACCCCGACCGGCTCGACCCGCGCCGTGAGGCCCGCCACCACGTCGCCTTCGGCTACGGCGTGCACCAGTGCCTGAGCCAGTCGCTGGCCGGATGGAACTGCAGGTGGTCTACGGCACCCTCTACCGGCGCATCCCCACCCCGCGGCGGCGACCGGCCTGGAGCGGGTGCCGATCGAGCACGACAGGTCCGTCTACGGCCGGTACGAACTGCCCGTGACCTGGTGACGTGCGCCGCCGGCCATCCCGGCGTAGCGGCCGCCCCTCTGTGGAATCCGGGCCCCCAGCGTCCGCGGCGCCACGCACGGCCATACCCAGCGCGAACAGCACGGCCAGCCCGATGGCCCGTCGCCGCGGGCCGCGCTCCTCGCGCCCCGCGGTGACGGGGCCGCCGCTTCCGGCGCCGCCTCCATGTCCCGATGAACCAGCACAGACGCACGGTAAACGGTCATTCTTGACCGAGATGAGGATCCGGTCCGGACTGCTGCCAAGATGGGACGGTGGCGAAGGGCAAGATCGTGGTAATGGCGATGATCGGCGTGTGGGTCCTTGCCGGATGCGCCGCGGAGGACGACCCGTCGCGGGCGCAGCCGGGCGACTGCCTGGAGGCGCTCGGGGAGGGAAAGAAGACCACCGAGTTCCGGATCGTCGGCTGTGCCGCGCCCGAGGCGGCGTACCGGGTGGCCGTGCGGCTCAAGCGCGGCGAACGGTCGTGCGGCAGCACCACCTACGGCTACGCGACCAGCGGATATGTCAGGGGCGGCGGCTGGCATCTGTGCCTGACGCTCAACGGCCAGGTGGGTGACTGCTTCCACCAGGAGGTGGGCTTCCCCACCGGCAGGGCGACCAAGGTGGCGTGCGGGCCGTCGGCGACGTACCGGATCGTCAAGCGGGTGGACGGGAGCGCCGACAAGGAGCTGTGCGGCGAGGACGCCGCCTACCCCGTGCGCAACGACCTCGACCGCCCGCTGTACCTCGTCTACCCGGACCCGCCCCTGACGATCTGCACGGACCGCGCGTAGCGCGTGCCCGCCCTCACCGACAGGGCGGCGCCATCCCACGCCGACCACGTCCAGCAGATCCTCACGTGCGCGGCCACGGAATGGGAGCCACCACGACATCGCGCGGTCCGGGCGGAACGGCTTGGGAGCGCCAACCAGCCATGATTTGCCCGGCTTTATGTCCCTTTTGCGGAGCATCGGGCAGTGAGCCAGAGGGCTGCGACAAGCCACCCAAGGGGAGGACATGTCCGAGAACCTGCCGGAACCGGCCGAACGCCGCCCGGCACCGCCGGAGGTGAACCCGTCAGGCGGTGCCGTGGACCCTGACGTGTACCTCGACGTGCCGATCGTCAAGGTCGACGAGATCAAGCTCGAGGTGGAGGACCTGCGGGCGCGCGTGTCCCTGGACGCGGACGTGCTCGACCTGCTGCACCTGCACGTCGGGGCGGACGTCGCCCTGGGCCGGGTCAACCTCGACATCGTGGGCGTCGAGGCGCAGGCGCTGCTCAAGGTACGGCTCGACAACGTCGCCATGATCATCAAGGACGTCTTGCAAACGATCGACGACAACCCCCAGCTGATCGAGAACATCACCCGGGGAGTGGGGTCCGCCCTCCGCGACGTCGGCTCCGGCGCGGGCCACGCGGTGCGCGACGTCGGCACGGGCGCCGGTCAAGCCGTCGGAGACGTCGGGGCAGGCGCCGGACAGGCCGTGGGCGACGTCGGGGCAGGCGCGGGCCGCGCGGTCAGCGATGTCGGCTCGGGGGCCGGACAGGCCGTGGGCGACGTCGGCACAGGCGCAGGCCAAGCCGTCGGCGACGTCGGCACGGGCGCGGGACAGGCCGTGGGCGACGTCGGCACAGGCGCAGGCCAAGCCGTCGGCGACGTCGGCACAGGCGCGGGACAGGCGGCCGGAGACGTCGGCGAGCGTACGGGCACCACGTTGCAGGGCACGGTGGAGCAGTCGGCGGGCGCTGCCGGTGGCGCGGTGCGGGAGACCACGGCCGCCGCCGGACAGGCCGCAGAAAGCGCCGCACCCACCACCCCGGCGAACGCGGAAGCCGAGCCGAGAAGCGACAGCGCCGCACGAGACGAGCGGGAGGGCCGCCAGGCGGGTGCCGGGGCGAAGGGCGACAGCGCCGCACGAGCCGAGGAAGAACCGCGGAAGGGCCGCCCGGGCCGGGCAGGAAAGCTGTCCGGTGCCGAGCCGCGGGAAGAGGCGCCGACGACGCTCGGCCCCGCCCTGCGAGAGCTGGGCCGAGCCGCAGGGCGCGCAGGCGTGCGGCGGCTGCGCGACCTGACACCGGGCAAGCGCCGCAGAGAGTAGCGCGCAAGGAGGAGGAGGCGAGCCCGACATGGGTGACGAACGCCCCGGCAGAGGGCCCGGCGAAACGCCCGACCGACGGCCCGGTGAGCGGCTCGTCAGGGCTGCGGACATCGTCTTCTCCGCGACGGTCCGCGCCGGCAGCGTGACCTTCGAGGAGGCGCCGGAGGTGGCGGTCACGTTCTCCGGTGAACCGGCCCACCGGTCGGGGTCGGGCAGCCGCCGTACCGGCCTGCCCGAACGCGTCGCCGAGGGCGAGACGTACCGCGCGATCCGCGTCGACTACGCGATAGCAGCCAAGATCGTGACCGAAGCGCCGGAGGAGGGGGAAGAAGAGCCGTGACCCCGGCTCACTCCTCGGGCCGCTGAGCGAAGAACACGAACTCCCGCCCCGGCCGGTCGGGCGCCCCGCGAACCTCCTTCACCGTGTATCCGTGCTCGGCCAGATCCGCCTCGACCTCGTCCCGCTCGCGGAAACGCAGCGTCGAGTGCGACGTCAGCACCGCGCCGTCCGCCGCGAACACGCACGTCCCCCGGAACGTCACCAGCGGTCCGCTGACGTCGATCAGGTCGGTCCAGGTCTCGACGACGCCGACGCCCTCGATGTCGACCCTCTGGTACGTCTCCGCACGATTCCACTCCAGCCACGCGCGCCTGGCCGGATCGCGGGTCTCGAACACGAGGTGCCCGCCGGGCCGCAGCGCGTCATGGACCCCCCGCAGCGTCCCCGCCCAGTCGTCCGGCGCCGCGATCGCCTGGGCGACGTTCCCGGTCATCGTCGCCAGGTCGGCCCGCAGGGCGGGCAGGCTCGTCGCGTCACCGTGGATCCAGCGCACCCGCTCGGCGCCGGCTTTGGCCCGGGCGACGTCGAGCGAGCCCCCGGCGGGGTCGACGCCGGTCACCTCGATGCCGTTCCCGGCCAGCAGCAACGCGAACGTCCCCGTACCGCATCCGACGTCGAGCACGCTCCGTGCGCCGAGTTCGCCGGCGATGGCGGCGTACACGTCGAGGTCGCTGCGGTCGGAGTCGAGATCGTCGTAGATCGCGGCCAGGCGCGGATGTTCGAAGATGGCGTCAGGCATGCGGCACACGATAGGCCGTGGCGAGCGTCCGGGAAACCAGCGGGGGCGTCAGCTGGGGGCCGGGCCGGCGGTGCGGGTGCGGGCGATGAGGAGGGCGATGTCGTCCTCGGAGGGCGTGCCGTCCACCATCGTGCCGATCACCTGGTCGCACAGGTCCTCGGGCGGGAGGCCGGGGACGGCCAGGACGGTGCTGAGGCGGTGCAGGCCCGCGTCGATGTCGGCCCCGCGCCGCTCGACCAGGCCGTCCGTGTAGAGGGCGATCAGGCTGCCCTCGGCGAGCTCGATCTCGACGCATTCGTACGAGCCCAGCCCCAGGCCGACCGGGGTGCCGGCGGGCAGGTAAGCGAAGGTCACCTCTCCTGACGGGTGCACGATCGCGGGCGGCGGGTGTCCGGCCACGGACATGGCGCAGCGCCGGGTGACCGGGTCGTAGACCGCGTACACGCAGGTGGCTCCCGTGGTGTCGAGGGGCTGGTCGCCCGCGCCCGCGTCCTCCTCCGCCAGGCGTACGACCATGCGGTCCAGGAACGCGAGCACCTCGTCGGGCGGGAGCCCCTGGTACGAGAGCGTGCGCACGGCCGTGCGCAGCCGCCCCATCGTCGCCGCGGCGTTGATGCCGTGCCCGGTCACGTCGCCGACCACCAGGGCGACCCGGCCGTCGCCCAGCGGGACCACGTCGAACCAGTCGCCTCCGACGGTGCCGATGACGTCGGACGGCAGGTAGCGCCAGGCCACGTCGACGGCGCCGGCGCCGGAGAGGTTGCGCGGCAGAAGGTCGCGCTGCAGGGCCAGGGCGGCGGTGCGCTCGCGGGTGTACTGGCGCGCGTTGTCCAGGCTCAGCGCGGCGCGGGCGGCCAGCATCTCGGCGAGGTCCAGGTCCTCCTTGCCGAACGGCACGGGATTCTCCGTGCGGACGAACACGGCGACGCCCAGGATGTCGCCCCTGGCCTTGAGCGGGACGATGATCAGGCTGTGCATCCCGGTGTCGTGGATGACCCGCGCCCGGTCGGGGTCGACGTCGAGCCAGGTGCCGGACGAGGTGTCCATCACGGGCTCGAAATGGGACCGGCCCGAGGACAGGACGGCGGTGAAGGGGGACGACGGCGGGACGTAGACGACATCGCCCCGCCGCCAGAGCGATTCGGGGAGCTCCCGGTGGATCGAGGCCACGCCCGCGCGGTGGAACGCGGGGACGCTCACATCGGTGGAACCCAGCCGGCGCATGGACTCGTCGTCGGGCAGGACCCGCTCGGACACGTCGACCGTGACGTAGTCGGCCAGGCGCGGCACGGCCAGCTCCGCCAGCTCCTGCGCGGTCTCCATGACGTCGAGTGTGCTGCCGATCCTGATGCTGGCCTCGCCGAGCAGGGCCAGCCGGTCGCGTGCCCGGCTGTGGCTCGTGTCGACGGCGAACGCGCACACGCCCAGCGGCCGCCCGTCGGCGCCGTCGAGGCGGTAGAACGAGGTCGAGAAAATGTGTTCGGTGAGCCCGTCCTCGGCGGTCCGGCGGCACTCGCGGTCGAGCACCGGTGTGCCGTCCTCGAGCACCCGCCGCATCGCCCCCGCCGTGGCCTCCGCGTCGAAGCCCGGTGCGCACACCTCGGGCCGGCTGCCGAGCCGGAAGAGGGGGAAGACGTCGCTCAGGCGCCGGGCCGTGTCGTTGAGCCAGAGGCAGAGCAGGCCGGTGTCCCAGACGCCGATGGCCACGGGGGCGCGGCCGATGATCGGCTCCAGCACCGGCGGCCCGTCCGGTGTCAGCGTCAGGAGCCAGCTCTCGCGCTGCCGCGCGGTGCGCAGGCGGACACCCTCGACGTGGACGAGGATCGCGCCGCCCGCGCGGTGGCGGGCCGTGACGAGCCCGGACCACCGTCCTTCCTGGCCGCGCGCCGTGCGGTCCCCGGGCTTCATGAAGGCGTCGCTGGAGCGGTGCAGGACCTCGTCGGCGTGGTAGCCGAGCAACTTCTCCGCGGCTTCCGACCAGCCGACCACGCTGCCGTCGGCGTCGGTCATGACGATCGCCGGGCCGTCCGGCTCGTCCCAGGCAACGGGATCCACCTCCACCATTATAGCCATGACCTGCGGTGATGCGGGCCGAAGTGCGTCGCGACGGCCTGTCACGCCTGGCGGTGCAGCCCGTCGACGAGGTCGGACAGCGTGAAGGTGGCGGCGGTCAGCGCCGCGGCCCCCGGAGTGCTGACGTAGGGGACGGTCATGAAGTCGGCGGTGAGCGCTCCAGGGGTGACCAGGACCATGAGGTAGCCCCTGCGGCGCAGGTGGAACTTCAGGTGGGGGTTGGCGGCCAGCAGCGGGTCCGTGGCCGGATCATCGTCGTGGCCGTCCCCGCCGCTGGCGATGGAGGTGACCGCGAGCTCGGCCCCGACGGGACGCGATCCGGGATCGTCGTAGTCGAGGACGAGGTCGCCCGCCCAGTGCGCGTGCACGTCGCCGGTGAGCACGACGACGTTGCGCACGCCGGCCTTGACCCAGCCCTCGGTGACCCGCTGACGGCTGCCGGTGTAGCCGTCCCAGGCGTCCTGCCTGACCAGGCGGCCCTGCCCGGGGTCGCGGTCGCGCTGGCCGAAGAAGACCTGCTGGCCGACGAGCTCCCACCGGGCCTGGGAGCGCCGGAAACCCCGCAGCAGCCAGTTCTCCTGGTCCAGGCCGATCATCGTACGGGCGGGGTCGGCCGGAGTCGGGCACGAGCTGTAGCCCGCGCCGCACAGGTGCGGGTCGCGGTACTGGCGGGTGTCGAGCATGTGCAGCGTGGCGAGCCTGCCCCAGCGCAACCGCCGGTAGAGCTGTACGGCGGTGCTGCCAGGCCGCGCGGGCGAGCGCAGGGGCATGTGCTCGTAGTAGGCGCGGAAGGCGGCCTCGCGGCGCTGGGCGGGGATCAGGCTCGTCCAGTTGTTGACCACCTCGTGGTCGTCCAGGATGGCCGCCCACGGCGCGGCGGCGTGGGCCTCGCGCAGGTCGGGGTCGGTCTTGTAGAGCGCGTGGCGGCGGCGGTAGCCGGCGAGGGTGACGGCCTCGGGCCCCTCGTGGGCACGGACGTTGCCGCCGGGCAGCGCCACGTGGTCGCTGCCCTGCTCGTAGATGTAGTCGCCGAGGTGCACGATGAGGTCGGGGCGCTCGCGCGCCATCCTGGCGTACGCGGTGAAGTGCCCGTGCTGGTAGTTGGCGCACGAGCAGACGGCCACGCGCAGCGACCGGGGCATCGTGCCGGGCACGGGCGCGGTCAGCGCCCGCCCGGCCGGCGAGACGTAGGGGCCGGCCTTGAACCTGTACCAGTACTCCCGTCCCGGCCGCAGGCCGGTGACCTCGACGTGCACGCTGTGCGCCCATGCCCGGGACGCCACGTACACGCCGTGGCGCACCACGTTCCTGCCCGCCGGGTCGCTCGAGACCTGCCAGTGCACCGGTACGGGATCCGCGGGCATGCCGCCGAACCCGTCCTCGGCCAGCGGCTGCGGGGCCAGGCGCGTCCACGCCACGAACCCGCCAGGATCGGGGTCTCCGCAGGCCACCCCCAAGGTGAACGGCTCGCCGAAAGCTGCGGACGGCACCAGGGACGGCAGGCCCGACGCCAGCCCCATCGCGAGAAACGACCTCCGGTTCAGCACAGAATGAATGATCGCCACAAGTGCGCGTCACCGGGGCGCGGACACGCCAGGCGCCGTCCCTCGCATGACACCCGTCACGGCCATGGGCCGTCACCCGGCAAGATAGGACGATGACCGACATCACGGAGGAAGGCCGCCGCCGCCGGACGTTCGCCGTCATCAGCCATCCTGACGCGGGCAAGTCCACGATGACCGAGGCGCTGGCTCTGCACGCCTCCGCCATCAGCGCGGCGGGAGCGGTCCACGGCAAGGCGGGGCGGCGCGGCGTCACCTCCGACTGGATGGAGCTCGAACGTTCGCGCGGCATCTCGATCACCTCCGCGGCGCTCCGCTTCGACTACCGGGGCCACGTGTTCAACCTCGTCGACACTCCGGGCCACGCCGACTTCTCGGAGGACACCTACCGGGTGCTGGCCGCCGTCGACTGCGCGGTGATGCTGATCGACGCGGCCAAGGGCATGGAGCCGCAGACGATGAAGCTGTTCCAGGTGTGCCGCCATCGCCGCATCCCGGTCATCACCTTCGTCAACAAGTGGGACCGTCCCGGCCGCGACGCCCTGGAGCTGCTCGACGAGATCGAGGGGCGCACCGGCCTGCGGCCCACCCCCGTCACGTGGCCGCTCGGCGCCGCCGGCCACTTCCACGGCGTGATCGACCGGGCCACCGGGCGTGCCGTCCGCTACACCCGCACCCCGGGCGGGGCCACCAGGGCTCAGGAGGACGAGCTGACCGCCGGGCAGGCCCACGCCGAGCTGGGGCACGACTGGGAGCGGGCGGGCGAGGAGGTCTCGCTGCTGTCGGCCATCGGCGCCGACCACGACCAGAAGTCTTTCGAGGCCCACGAGTCCACCCCGGTGCTGTTCGGCGCCGCCCTGCCCAACTTCGGGGTGGCCCGGCTGCTGGACGCCATGGTCGAGCTGGCTCCCCCGCCGGCCGCCCGGCCCGACGTCGCCGGCGCCGTGCGCCCGCTGGACGCGCCCTTCTCCGGGCTGGTGTTCAAGGTGCAGGCCAACATGGACCCGGCCCACCGCGACCGGATCGCGTTCGTACGGGTCTGCTCGGGCCGGTTCGAGCGCGGCATGGTCCTCACCCACGCGGCGACCGGGCGGCCGTTCGCCACCAAATACGCGCAGAGCGTGTTCGGCCAGGAGCGCACCACCCTGGACAAGGCCTACCCCGGTGACGTGGTGGGCCTGGTCAACGCGAGCGCGCTGCGGCCGGGCGACACCCTCTACGACGGGTCTGCGGTGACCTTCCCGCCGATCCCCAGCTTCGCGCCCGAGCACTTCGCCGTCGCCCGCGCCCGCGACTCCAGCAAGGCCAAGCAGTTCCGGCGCGGCATCGACCAGCTCGACGCCGAGGGCGTCATCCAGGTGCTCCGCTCGGACCTGCGCGGCGACCAGGCGCCGGTGCTGGCGGCGGTCGGGCCGATGCAGTTCGAGGTGGTGCAGCACCGCCTGTCCGCCGAGTTCGGCGCGCGGATCAGCCTCGACCGGCTCGACTACACCCTGGCCAGGCGCACCGACGCCGCCTCCGTGCCGCTGCTGGCAGGCCGACGCGGCGCCGAGGTGCTGGAGCGCGGCCGTGACCAGGCGCTGCTCGCGCTGTTCACCGACCAGTGGCGGATGCGCACCATCATGCGCGAGAACCCCGGGCTCGTCTTGGAACCGCTGATCGCCGACACCAGCCAGGAGCCGCGGTAAGCCTTCACCCGTATGGTGTCCCGCCCGGCGGAGTGATATGGACCCTTTCGGAGGCGCCGGACCGCGGGAGTGCCCGCTGAGGGAGTGAAACGTTGGTAAAGATCACGTTCCTGCTTCTCCTGGTCGGTCTCGGCTGGGTGGCGGCCGACCTCGGCGACATCACGGGCCTGGAACACTCGGGCCCGTAGTTACTGCTGAGCAGCCTGCTGCTGGCGATCGGCCTGTACGGCAGCACCCACGGCATCGACCGCACCGAGGCCCGCCAGCACGGCCGGTTGATCCTGCTCGCGGTGACGGTCGGCGTGCTGCTGAAGGCGGCCTTCATCGCCGGCGTGATGTACGTCGTCACCGGCGACCCGCGCTCGATGATCCTCGCGATCGCGGTGGCCCAGATCGACCCGCTGTCGGTCGCCGCGGTGATGGCCGACAACCGGTTATCGTCACGGGCCAAGACCATCCTCGGGGCGTGGTCCTCCTTCGACGACCCCATCACGGTGATCCTCGCGTTCTACGCCGTCTCGCTCTCCAGGCCCGCCGAGGGCGGGCTCACCCTCGCCTACCTTGCCGACCTGGGACTCAACGCGGTGTTCGCGGCCGCCGCGTACGCCGTCTGGCGGTTGATCAGGAACGCGCCGCCGCTGCTCAGCTACCTGGCGGCGGCCACTGCGACCGTCTCCGCGGCCTGGAGCTCCCTCATGCTCGGCGTGGCCGCCGCCGGCCTCTACCTGCGGATTCCCGACTCGCGGTGGCTGTCGCGGGCGGTGACCGCGGCCTTCGCGCTCTCGGCGTTCCTGATGGGGCTGCTGCTGGTCGGCGGGGCGAGCCTGATGAAGGGCCTCCTGCTCGGGCTGGCCGCGTTCGCGGCTCGGATGCTCGCGGCGCTGGTGCTCACCCACGGTCTGCCCGTCACCGACCGCGTGCACCTCGGACTGGCGCAGCAGAACGGCATCACGGCGGTGATCCTGGCGGTGGCGTTCGAGCGCGAGTTCTCCGGCTTCGCGGGGTGATCGCCCCGGCGATCGTGACGGTCAACCTCCTCTACGTCGTGGCCAACCGCATCGCCGACTCCTGGGGCCCGTACCGTCCGTTGCCGTCGTCCTCCCGGTGATCCGGCGTTCAGCCGACGATCACGCGTTCCTCGGGAAGCTCGTAGCGGCGGGCGCGGTGTTTCAGCGCGAGCGCCGAGCCCAGCGTCAAAGGCCCGATGCGGCCGACGAACATCAGCAGGCTGAGCAGCACATGCCCGGCCAGCGGGGTGCTCGCGGTGATGCCGGTGGACAGCCCGTTGGTGCCGAACGCCGAGATCACCTCGAACAACACCCGGTCGAGGCCGTGGGAGGTGATCGTGAGCATCAGCAGGGCCGAGAGCGTCACCAGTCCGGCGCCCAGCAGGCTGATGGACAGCGCCTGGCGCTGGGTGGCTGCGGGCAGCCGGCGATGGCCGATGTTGACCTGGGTCTCCCCGCGCAGCTCGGCCCAGACCATGAACAGCAGGAAACCGAACGTGGTGACCTTGATGCCGCCCGCGGTGCCCGCGCTGCCGCCGCCGATGAACATCAACACGTCGGTGACCAGCCACGACGACGGGTTCATCTGGCCGATGTCGAGGGTGTTGAACCCGCCGGAACGCGGCATGACCGCGGCGAAGAAGGCCGACAGCAGCTTGGCGGAGTCGTCCAGCGGGCCCATCGTGCCGGGGTTGCGCCACTCGGCCGCGAGGAACGCCGGCATGGCCGCCCCGATCAGCAGGACGCTGAGCCCGACGGTGACCCTGGTCAGCAGGGACCAGCGGCTGGGGCGCCGCCAGTGGCGCAGCAGGTCGAAGACGACCGGGTAGCCCAGCCCGCCCACGATGACGGCCGCGGCGACGGTCAGGCAGATCCACGGATCGGCCACGAACCGCATCAGGTTGTCCGGCCACAGGGCGAACCCGGCGTTGTTGAACGCCGACACCGCGTGGAAGACGCCCAGGTAGGCCGCCCGCCCCGGCGGCTCGCCGTACGCGATGACAAAACGGGTGGTGAGCACGACGGCCACGGCCGCCTCGCACACCAGACTGAACAGCACGACCTTGCGCAGCACCTGACGCAGGTCGGCGGCCACCACGGATTTCGTCTCCAGCTGCGCGGACAGCCGCGCGCGCAGACCGACCCGGCCGGAGACGATGACCATGATGAGGGTGGCCAGCGTCATGATGCCGAGCCCGCCGATCTGGATGAGCAGCGCGATGACCACCTCGCCGAACACCGACCAGTGCGTGGGCGTGTCCACCACGACCAGACCGGTCACGCAGACCGCGGAGGTGGCGGTGAACAGCGCGGTCAACCAGTCGGAGGGCTCACCGCCGGCGGTGGCCTGCGGGATGGCCAGCAGCAGCGTGCCGGACAGCACCGCCAGCCCGAAGCCGGCGACGATCACGACGGCCGGGTGCCGGCCGCGCCCCGGCAGCGCCGAGCGGCGCGGCGTCATCCGGTCTCCCGCCTGCGTGGACGGCCCACGCCGCTGCCGCTGTCGTTCATCGTGGAGCCTCCGTCGAGTCGCCCGGCCTGACGCGCCGACCTGGCCCGCGGCACTCCGGTCCATACGCTAGCGCAGCCCGCGGCGGCGCCGCCATCATGGCCAGGCGCACGCCACCTGCGGATCCGCCCTCTTCTGCGGCATACGCAGCGTTGTACGCGGATCGTTGCGCCATGTCCATGACTTCCCGGGTCCGTTGCACTGTGCAATCATGGAGGCGACCCCGATCGCCGCACGTCCCGGGCGGGGACGGTGCGGATGCTGGGAGCGGAGGATCGGCATGGGGAGCGAAGACCGGACCGGGTTCACCTGCGTCGTCACCCAGCGCGATGGAGCCGCCGTCCTGACGGTGACGGGCGACCTCGACATGACGTCGGCGGCCGAGTTCCGCCGCGGCCTGCTGCAGGCGATGTCACGCCGCACGCCGCCGTTCATCATCGCCGACCTGCGCGAGGTCGGCTTCTGCGACTCCTCGGGCCTGGGCGCGCTGATCTCGGCCGCCAACACCGCCGAGGCCGCGGGCGGCCGTCTCGTGCTGAGCGGGGTCCAGGCCCGCCTGGCCCGGCTGCTCAAGGTGACCGGGCTCGACAAGCGTTTCCAGTTCAGCGACCCGCCCGGCGGCCTCCTGGGCACGCTGACCCGGGTCCACAACGCCGGCACCGCGGCCTGGAACTGACGGAGGCGTCCCTCACGGGCCGTCGGCGAGGACACCCGCCGGAGCCAGCGCACCGGGGCGGTCGCACAGCGACTCCATCAGCTTCACCATCGTCGGTCCCCTTCCTTCTTCGGTGTCCCTGAGCCTTTCCCGGGAGCCTTTCCCGGGAGCCTTTCCCGGGAGCTCTGTGGCCGCCCAGCCGCCCGATCACGACGGCGACGACCCGGCCGGCGGGAAAACACCCGGCCTGCCGCGGGTCGAAGCTCGCCGCGGCGTTGTCGCCGAGCAGCACCACCCGCCCGGCGGGCACCCGGGCGTGCCCCGCCGGCGACCCCCGGGCGGCACCGGCTCGCCCTCCGTGGCGGCCACCCGCTTGATCAGCAGCGCCATTGGGCCCGCTGCGCCGCGTTCCTGCCAGGTGAGCGTCTCCCTGTCGGGGCTGTCGGCCACCACGTCGGTGTCGGTGTCGGGGCGCACCCTGCCCCTGGCCGTTGGCGTCCGGGTGGTCTTTTCGTGGCGTTACTGGCCGTGGGCTACCGGAGCGCGGACCAGGTCGGCGTACCCGGAGTTCCACAGGTCCTCGACCCCGTCGGGCAGGAGCAGCACCCGGTCGGGCCGCAGCGCCTCGACGGCATCGGGGTCGTGCGTGACCATGACCACGGCCCCGCGGTAGGCCCCGACCGCCGCCAGCACCTCCGCCTTGGACGCCGGGTCGAGGTTGTTGGTCGGCTCGTCGAGCAGCAGCACGTTGGCCCGAGAGCTGACCAGCCCGGCCAGGGCCAGCCGGGTCTTCTCCCCGCCCGACAGCACCCCGACCGGTTTGTCCACGTCGTCGCCGCCGAACAGGAACGACCCGAGCACCGTCCGCGCCTCGCCGCCGCTCAGGTGCGGGGCGGCGGCGGCCAGGTGCTGCCCGACGGTGTGCGCCGGGTCCAGGGTGTCGTGCTCCTGGGCGAAGTAGCCGAGCCGCAGCCCGTGGCCGGGCACCACCCGGCCGGAGTCGGGACGTTCGTACCCGGCCAGCAGCTTCAGCAGCGTGGTCTTGCCTGCGCCGTTGAACCCCAGCACCACGAGCCTGCTGCCCCGGTCGATGGCCAGGTCGATCCCCGACAGCACGGGCAGCGTGCCGTACGACTTGGTCAGGCTGATCGCGCCGAGCGGCATCCGGCCACAGGGGGCGGGCTCGGGCAGCCGGATGCGGGCCGCCTTCTCGTCCCGGCGTACGGGCTGCGTCTGGGCCAGCATGCGGTCGGCGCGGCGGGACATGTCCCTGGCCCGCACGGCGGTGGCCGACCTGGCGCGCATGCGCCCGGCCTGGGCGTGCAGCGCGGCGGCCTTGCGTTCGGCGGCGGCCCGCAGGCGCGCCCTGCGCCGGTCGTCGGCCTCGCGGTCGGCCAGGTAGGTGTGCCAGCCGGTGTTGTGCACGTCGAGCGCGGCGCGGTCGGCGTCCACGTGCCAGATCCGGTTGGCCACGTCGGCCAGCAGCCCGGTGTCGTGACTGATCAGGACAAGGCCGCCGGAACAGCCGGACAGGTGGGTGCGCAGCCAGGAGATCGAGTCCGCGTCCAGGTGGTTGGTCGGCTCGTCGAGCAGCAGGACGCCCCGCTCCGCGAAGAGCACGCGGGCCAGCTCGACCCGGCGGCGCTGCCCGCCGGACAGGGCGCCGAGCGGCTGGGCGAGTGCGCGGTCGGGCAGGCCGAGCCCGGCGGCGACCCTGGCGGCCTCGGCCTCCGCCGCGTAGCCGCCGCGGGCCTGGAACTCGGCCTCCGCGCGGGCGTAGCGGGCCATCGCCCGTTCGTCGGCGGACTCGGCGAGGGCGCTCTCGGCGGCGCGCAGGGCGCGTACGGCCTGGTCGAGGCCGCGTGCCGACAGGATGCGGCCGATGACGGAGGTGCCCGGGTCGGCGGCGGCCGGGTCCTGCGGGAGGTGGACGACCGGCCCCGTACGGGTGACGGCGCCGGCCGCGGGCTGTGCCTGCCCGGCGAGGATCTTCATGAGGGTGGTCTTGCCTGCGCCGTTGCGGCCGACCAGGCCGATGCGGTCGCCGGGGGCCACGTGGGCGGTGATGCCCGACAGCAGGAGGCGGGCGCCGACGCGCACGTCGACACCACGGAAGGTGATCATTTGAAGACGCTCCGGATAAGCTCAAGGACACACGGGTGCTGCGAAGGCGGGTGTCCTGGCTAGGAGATCCGGGGCGTAGACATGCGGCCAGCGTACCGGCCGCCCTCCCTGCCGCGCTCCCCATTTTCCCGGCCGCGCGGCACGCCGGTTCCGTTACGCGGGTGAGGCATTGACGTTTCGCGGGGCAACGCCGATGATGCTCTCCAAGCCGATGTCAACGTTGACATGTCAACGTTGACATCACCCCCGAGATGGAAGGCCCTCGATGTCATGAGACGGCTCGTACGCGGATTGACGTCCCTCATCGCGCTCACCGGCATGGTCGTCGCGGCGGCCCCGTCCGCCGGCACCACAGCCGACCAGCCGGAGTTCCCCTACCAGCCGACCACGTACACCGAGCCGTACCGGGGCCAGTTCCACTTCAGCTCGCAGGGCGGCTGGATGAACGACCCGAACGGGCTCCTCCACTACAAGGGCACCTACCACTTCTTCTACCAGCACAACCCGCACGGTCTGGGCTGGGACACCATGCACTGGGGCCACGCCACCAGCACCGACCTGGTCCACTGGACGCAGAAGCCGATCGCCCTCGAACCCGGCGTGCACCCCGGCGACCTCTGGTCAGGGGCGGGGGTCGTCGACGCGGCCAACACCTCGGGCTTGCGCGACGGCGCCGAGGATCCGCTCGTCGTCTTCTCCGGCACCAACGGCGTCTCGGTCTTCTACAGCACCGACGCGGGCCGCACCTTCAAGGCGTACGACAACGGGCGCAAGGTCGTGACCATGCCCGGCACCAGCCGCGACCCCAAGGTGTTCTGGCACGCCGCCAGCAAGCGGTGGGTGATGCTGGTCTGGTCCGACGAGGGCGGCAACGGCGTCAACCTCTACTCCTCCCCCGACCTGCTCGACTGGACGTTCCTGAGCAGGTACGCGGCCGGCTGGCTGTTCGAGTGCCCCGATTTCTTCGCCCTCCCCGTGGACGGCGACAGGCGCAGGACGAAGTGGGTGCTCACCGACGCGAGCGGCGAGTACGTCGTCGGCGACTTCGACGGCACCACCTTCACCACCGACTGGGACGAGCCGCAGCGAATGGATCACGGAACCAACCACGCCGGCGGCTCCTTCTACGCCGGGCAGGTGTTCAACGACATGCCCGACGACCGAGTGGTGCAGATGGCCTGGATGGGTGGCAACCAGGGCACGACCTGGACAGGCAACGCCAGCTTCCCCGCCGTGCTCGGCCTGCGCACGACCGGCGACGGCGTCCGCGTCACCCGTCAGCCGATCAAGGAGCTGGAGAAGCTGCGGTACCGGACCTCGTCGTGGCGCGGGCGCGGGCTCACCCCGGCGACGGCCGCGAAGCTGCTGCGGGACCAGTCGCTCGACACGTACGAGGTGGAGGCCGAGTTCGACGTGCGGGGCGCCACGGCCGAGCGGTTCGGCTTCAAGCTGGACGTGCGGCCGGGCGGCGACGCCGGGAGCGAGGTCCTCTACGACACGCGGACCCGCACGCTCATGAGCGCTCCCCTTGAGCCCTCCCAAGGGCGGGTCACGATGCGGATCCTGGTGGACAGGGGGCAGCTGGAGGTGTTCGGCAACGACGGCCTGGCCTCGATCACCAGGAACGTCGCCTTCGATCCGCGCGCCGACAGCAGAGGTGTGGCCCTGCACGTCGAGGGAGGCGGCGTCAGGCTCGTCTCGCTCCGCATCCACGAGCTCGCCCCCGCGTGGGGCATGGGCGAGCCGACGCTGGAGCACAACCTTCCCGGCCAGTGGCGGGTGGTCAGCGGCTCGTGGACGGACGTCGCGGCCGGCAAGCAGGGCTCGGCCGGGGGCGACGCGTTCTACCTCAGCGACCACACGGGCGCGGACTTCACCTACGAAGGTGACGTGCGGCTGGTCGACGGCGCCGCGGCGGCGCTCACGTTCCGGGCCGGCCCGCGGGCCGAACGGCACTACACGGCCAACGTCGACGCCGAGGCGGGCGTGGTGAAGCTGTGGCGGCCCGGACGCGACATCGCCACGTACAAGGCACCGATCAAGGCGGGTCGGACCTACCACCTGAAGGTCGTGACCCAGGGGCAGAGCATCAAGGTCTACCTGGACGATCGCGCGGAGCCCGTCATCGACGCGAAGGACGACCAGTACGCGAGCGGCCGCTTCGGGCTCAACGTCTTCGACGGCACGGCGCAGTTCCAGAACATCCGGGTGAGCTGACCACGGCAACTCACGGCTCACGGGCGGCTCACGGGCGGCTCACGGGCGGCTCACGGGCGGCGAGGCGGCCCGCCACCTCCGCGAACCTGGCATCGAGTCCCCGGCCCACCCTGCCGAGGTCCCGGTGCCACGTTCGGGGTCACGGGCTCGGCCTCGTCACTTCCAGGACAGCAGGCGGTTCTTGAACTTCGGATGCTTGGTCTCCCAGTAACGCCAGCCCTCCACCCTTGAGGGGACGTTGGCGATGCCGGTGCCGACCTCGACGTGGCGGCACGTGCCGAGCACCCGCCAGGCCGACCAGCCGACGCGGTAGCCGAAGACGCGGTACCACATGTTGCCGTACTTGCCCTTGGAGATCTCCCGGGTGTACTCGTGCCCGGTGAAGACCATGTGCCGCTCCTCGAGGTGGGGAAGCCCCATCTTGCGCAGGCTGCGGACGACGTCGCCGGCGGTGAAGTCGACCGTACGCTCGCGCTCGGTCTCGAGGAAGGCGAGCACCTCGTGCTCGCGCGTGACGGACACCGTCATCGAGCCGCCGGGGCCGTCGATGAAGCGCGTGCGTGGCACGAAGAAGTTGCGCGGCGAGAGGCGCTTGACCCTGAAGAACGTGTGCGGGCTGCAACGACCGTGGTGATCGCGATGCTTGTGCTTGTGCTTGTCGTCGTCGTCCGCCGCGAGCGCCGCCGGGGCCAGGGTGACCACCAGCGCCATGGTCAAGGTGCCGTGCACCGTTGACTTCGTCATACTCCGCAGTGAATGTCCCACTTTGGACTTAGCCGTCTTTCCTGCTCGGGGAATAAGCGTGAACATGTACCGTTCCTTTCGGAATGCGACCCGTGGCCGCGACTGTCGGCGGGCAAGCCAACGAGATCGGTACGATGCTTACAGTTGCCGCGAGCTGCGCCACAACGCCACGCCGAGCCCGAAGTCCCAGCACCGGGAAAGAACCGGTGAAAAAAAGCCAATATCGCCCCTTCAGCTTGTTCCGGGAACTCCATAACTCCCCGCCCAAGAGAAGTCGACATGACACGAAATAGCGGAGATTCGCCCCTTACAAACGGCCGGAATAACGCAGGAAGAAGGGCCGCGAGCACCGCTCGCGGCCCTGGGTGACGCTAGGCCGCCGTGGACAACATGTTGTGCGGGTCGAGCACGTACTTGCGGGCAGCACCCTCGTCGAACTCGTGGTATCCCTGCGGCGCCTGGTCCAGCGGGATAGGCGTGGCGTTGACCGCCTTCGCGATCTGCACGCGGTCGTGCAGGATCGCCATCATCAGCTGCCGGTTGTACTTCATGACCGGGCACTGACCGGTCACGAAGCTGTGCGACTTGGCCCAGCCGAGACCGAACTGGATCGACAACGATCCGTGCTTGGCGGCCTCGTCGGGCGCTCCGGGGTCTCCGGTCACGTACAGGCCGGGGATGCCCAGCGCACCGCCCGCCCGCGTGAGGTCCATGAGCGAGTTGAGCACGGTGGCCGGGTGCTCCTCCTCCGACGCGCGCCCGTGGCCACGGGCCTCGAAGCCCACGGCGTCCACGGCGCAGTCGACCTCCGGCACGCCGAGGAGCTGCTCGATCTGGTCCCTCGGCTCGCCGGCCGACACGTCGACGGTCTCGCAGCCGAAGCTGCGCGCCTGCTGCAGACGCTCCTTGTTGAGGTCGCCCACGATCACCACGGCGGCTCCGAGCAGGAACCCCGACACGGCGGCGGCCAGCCCCACCGGCCCCGCGCCGGCGATGTAGACGGTCGATCCCGGGCCCACGCCGGCGCTGACGCAGCCGTGGAAGCCGGTCGGGAAGATGTCGGAGAGCATGGCCAGGTCGAGAATCTTGGCCATGGCCCGGTCCTTGTCCGGGAACTTGAGCAGGTTCCAGTCCGCGTAGGGAACCAGCGCGTACTCCGCCTGTCCTCCGACCCAGCCGCCCATGTCGACGTAGCCGTACGCGGATCCGGGACGGTCGGGGTTGACGTTCTCGCAGATGCCCGTCTTGCGCTCCTTGCAGTTGCGGCAGCGCCCGCAGGAGATGTTGAACGGCACGGACACGAGGTCGCCGGTCTTGATGAACTCGACGTCCGGCCCGGTCTCGACGACCTCGCCGGTGATCTCATGCCCCAGCACGAGGCCGTGCGGCGCCGTGGTCCGGCCGCGGACCATGTGCTGGTCGCTGCCGCAGATGTTGGTCGCGACGGTCCTCAGTATCGCGGCGTGCGGCAGCTTGCGCCCCACGTTGGCCGGGTTGACCCCCGGACCGTCCTTGAGCTCGAACTCCGGGTAGTCGGTCTCGTGTACCTCGACCTTGCCTGGACCTTCGTAGACGACGGCTTTGTTGCCAGGCATGACGTTCCTTCCCTCGCGCAGTGGAGTGACGGTCTTCTCGGAGAGACGGCATCACCTCCAGCCGCCGCGGCCACGCCGCGATCTGCGGAATTCATACCTCAATGTCGGATTCTACCCGGCCTGGTGGGGCTCACCCAGGATCCGTACGCCCCCGGTCCCCGCGAGGCGGGACGGCCGCGGTTTCCGCCGAACCGGCACACATGCCTTTTCCCACCGTCTGGGCTATGGTCGGCCTTATGACGGGACCGTGGAGAACACCACGAGGGCCCATCACGTTCGCCGGCGTGATGGGTCTGGTCCTGCTGTCCTTGTTGCTGGTCGGATCAACATACAACTGGCACGGCGGCCGTGCGTACCAACCCGGCCTGGGCACCATGCAGACGTGGACGCCCGAGGCGTGGGACGCGCAGTTGTCGAGCATGCCGCCGCAGACCGCGACCGGCGAGCGCCAGGTGCTGCCGCTGTGGCCGCCCCTGCGCGGTGAGCGCCGGCACGAGGCCGGGCTGCTCGCGAGGTTGCCCGCCGCCGGGCTCGATCCAGGCGGGATCCGCGATCCCCAGCAACTCGCGCACCGCACGGCCGGATCGCGCAGTCCGCCGCTGATCTAGCGCTCCTCTTCTCCTGCCGCTCGCGCGGTGTGAGGCCCGGTGGCACATGCCCGGGCCCCGTCCGTGAGCGCTGCCTTCGGCCACCCCCGGGGTGCGCCGTTATCCGCAAGCAAGGAGCCGAACACTGCCATGGCCGACGTCAAATCAGTCCACACGCACCTGCAGCACTACGAGCGGCACCTGGCGCGGCTGGAGGAACTTCGTGAGCTGCTGCAGGAGCAGCTCACGGCCGCCCTGTCCCGCCCCCGACCGGCCGGCGCCACGGCCGATGCCCGCACGTCCGAGATCGAGGCCGCACTCGACCGCATGGACAGGGGCATCTACGGAATGTGCCGGGGCTGCGGGACTTTCATCGCCTACGAACAGCTCCTGCGGATGCCGTACCGGAGCATCTGCGACCGGTGCGCGCTCCAGAGAGGACATCAGCATGACTGACACCAACGGAACGACTCACCTCAGCAGCGTGCAGGCCGAGACCCTGCGCCAGGAGCTCCAGGAGCAGCTGGCCAGGCGCAGCAACCAGCTGGCCGGTCTGCAGGCGGCGGCGAGCGAGGGCAGTGGTGCCGACGACACGTGGCAGGAACTGCTCGTCAACATCGCCGCCGCCGACCGCGCCATCGCCGAGCTCGGCCAGGCCCTCGAACGGCTGTCCGAGGGCACCTACGGGCGCTGCTCCCACTGCGAGACGGGCATCCCGTTCGAGCGGCTCAAGATCCGGCCGCTGGCGCGCTACTGCATCGGCTGCCAGCGCCGGCACGAAGCCGCCTGAGAGCGCCGGGAGGGCCGGGGCGTGATTCCGGCCCTCCGGCGCGACACGTCACAACGCCAGGATCTCCTCCAGCGGGTACGGCACCAGCCGGCTCTCCCGCTGGAACCTGCGGTAGAAGCCGGACATCACGATGGCCACCGGGCTGTGCCGGGTGAGGATCGCCGCGACCGTCTCCGGGACGCCTTCGGGCCGCTCCCCGTCGGCCCACCTGCGCATGAGGACGCCCCGCTCGTCCGCCGTGGCGGCGCCGTACAGCTCGGCCGCCAGCCAGTTCACCAGGTGCGTACGCGTGTACGCGCGGTCGTACGTGGCGTGCCGGCGGAAGAAGTCCGACTCCTCGCTCGACATCGTGAAGCGCGAGGAGATGGACAACCCGAAGTCGGCGAAGTAGAGCCGGCGCCCGTCGGTCAGGATGTTCTGGAAGTGGGCGTCGAAGTGCAGCAGGCCATGGGCGTTCATGAACGAGACCCCCGACTCCAGCTCCCGCTCCACCAGCTCACAGGCCGAGCCGGCGGTCTCGCCCCCTGCCGCCACCGGCGCCTTGAGCCATTCGTGCAGGTCGTGCGGGAAGTGTTCGAGGAACAGCACGAGACTCGCCCGGGAGCGGTGGAGCTCTTCGATGCGCTCCCGCACCTCCGGGCCGCCGCCCCAGAAGGCGACCGCCCGCTCCACGTCGGCCAGCTCCTCCGGCGGCGGATGCGGGCCGTCCGGCAGCACCCGCCAGTGGTACATCAGTGGGAAACCGGGGAACCGCCCGGCCAGCACCCAGTTCGTGGTCATGACGTGCACGGCCAGCTCCCGCCACGCACCGCCGCCCGGACCGCCGATGCCGCCGATGCCGTAGCGGCAGAAGGGCGGAAGCCCGAAGACGTTCGCGGTGGACCGGACGGTCTCCGGCAGCAGCTCCCGGTCGGTGAGGGGCACCTGTTTCACGAACACCGGCGTTCCTTCCACCTCCAGCAGCGCCGACCTCCCGCCGATGCCGGAGCCGAGCGGGACGGCCTCCTTCAGCAGTTCGCCCAGCTCGTGGTCGCCGTGGAAGGCGAGGGAGGTGGCCACGGCGCCGTAGGTCGTGTTGCGGGAGGTCTCTTCCATTCCGGGGACTCTAGCCAGGGGAAAGGGCGGACGGCGGCCCCTCTCCCGCGCGACGTGGCCGGCGCGCGGCTCCTCCGTCGAGGACGCTCAGGATCGGTGAGCGCGCATGTCCAGGTAGAGGTGCGAACGGTGCACGCGCCGCGTCCGCAGCAACCTCGCGAGGTCGGCGGAGGTCTGGTGGCTGAGCTGCCAGTGGAAGTAGTTCACGTACTCGGCCACCGCCATCAGGTAGAACAGGACGCCCGGCACCGATTCGAGCCCCACCTCCCCGCGCGCCGCGAACACCGCCAGCACGACGAACCCGGCGACCAGGGCTGTCTCACACAACCGGCGCAACCACCAGAAGACGGCGATCATCGGCGGTCCCGGCAGCCGGGCGCGCAACTGCCGCACCTTGATCGCCCAGTACGCGCCCCCGATCAGCAGATGCACGGCCACCAGGACGAACCCCGTCACGTTGACGGTGTTGAGCGGCGCGGGCAGGACCACGAACGCCACCAGGCCGAAGATCACGATGTTCACCGGTTCGAGCACCGCGAGGTTGCGCATGCGTCGTACGAGCGTGGTGCGGGGGCTGTTCCTGGGGGTCATCCTTGAGAGGATGCCTCACGCCTTCCCGCGGCGCATCACCGGCCCGGCTCTTCAGCGGTCGCGGGCCGGCTCGACCAGCGGCGTGTCCACCAGGTGCTCGATGAGGAACCAGGTCTGCAGCTCTCCCTTGCGGATGACGTCGGAGACGAGCAGGTCGTTGGTGCCGTCGTCGCCCATCTCGGCGGTGCGGGCGGCCGCGTCGTGCGCCGCCACCAGGATCGCCTCGTGCGCCTCGATCAGCCGCGACAACATGGCGGGCACCTCCTCCGCGCCGTCCGGCGGGCGCTGGATGACGGTGATCTCGGCGACGTGCCTGGGGTCGCCGACCGCCACGCCGCCGAGGGTCTGCACCCGCTCGGCGAGCAAGTCGATGATCTCGAGCTGCTCCGCGGCGTGCTTGTCGAGCAGCAGGTGGAGCTGGTAGAAGGTGGGGCCGCGCATCAGCCAGTGGTGCTTCTTGTACAGGCTGTAGAGGATCTGCGTGTCCGCGAGCACCTGGTTGAGGCGCTGGCAGGAGTACATCCGCGCTTCGTACGTGAGCCCGAGCGGGAACATGCGGACCGTGCCGAACTCCTGGATCTCAACGCCGTCCTGGTGAATCCACGGCTGGCTGGAGCCCTTCTTGCGGGGCTTGGTGGTGCGTTTGGTGGTGGGCACGGGCCGTTCCTTCCTCTGCGGATCGCGTCGGAGCGAACATTCCCCTTGACCAGGGCACATGAGCACCACGTCGGTCCATCAATCGGAAAAGACCCGCGCGTGGCTACAGCAGGTCGCCCGCGCCCGAGCTGGTGAGCTCCGCGAACGCGTCGTCGACGGACGGCACCAGGTCGAGGGCGCCCAGTTGCAGGCGCAGCGCCGCGTCGCCACCCGCGACGATCATGCGTCCGCCCGACGCCCGTGCGTGCCGGTCGGCCGAGCGCAGCGTCTCGCGGCCGGAGTCGTCGGTCTCGGTGAGGCCCTCGACGTTCACGATGAACAGCGGCGGGATCCGGGCGACCAGCACCTTGACGAGATATTGCTGGAGGACGAGCGACGCCACTCCGGCGAGGCGGCCCTTCAGGTGCAGGAGCGCGATGCGCCCGTGACGGTCGAACCCGATGTCGAAGTCCGGATGAGCCCCGTAGGCGCCGGGTTCCATCGGGTTCATGGCATCCGTCCAGGTGGGGGGACCGTGTTGTGCGAGCCCACCCTAGCAGTCCGTCGCCTTCCGCAACGGAGGGTGTCCGTATTCCGGCCTCGCTTCCTGCGCCTTTTCGGCATGCCGCTTGAACGGTCCCCGCGGGCGCCGCGTATCCCGTAGTGACCCGGCACCGCCCAGCCAGGGCCGAGCCCGAAGCCAGAGGGGATGACGGCACATGCGACTTCGACGCTGCCGTCCGGTTATCGTCGTCTGCTGTCTCGCGGGGATGGTCCCGCTCGGCGCGTGCGCCCCGTCGTTTCCCGCCCAGAGTGCGGGCCTGCCCGATGTCGCCACCGTGCAGACCACCGCCCCGCTGCCGGTGGACACGGAGTTCCCGGAGGTGACGCAGGACGCCTCCGGGGCGCCCACGGAGGATCAGGGCTCCGGCACGTGGCTCACCAAGTGGGGACCGCTGTCGGAAGCGGACCGGTCGCTGATCCAGAAAGTACGGCTGGCCACCCTGTGGGAGATGACCATCGCCCAGGAGGCCGTCCAGAAGGCGAGCACGGCCAAGGTCCGCGAGATCAGCAAGGAGATCGCGTCGCAGCACCACGAGCTCGACGAGGAGGCACGCGACCTCGCGACCAAGCTGAACGTGGAGCTGCCCGTCAGGCCCACCGACGACCAGCAGAACTGGATGTCCGACATTTCCGGACGTACGGGGATCGCCTACGACACCACGTACGTGAAGTGGCTGCGCCTGGCGCACGGCCAGATCTTCGGCCTCATCGGCACGGTCCGAGGCAGCACGCAGAACACCCTGGTCAGGAAGTTCTCCGAGCAGTGCAACGCCGCCGTGCTCAACCATCAGCGTCTGCTCGAAAGCACCGGGCTGACCACACCGGAGAGTTTCCCGACCCCGAGCACCTGAGGGCGGGCGCCTTTCATGGCGACCCCCTCATGGGGGACATGATCGGGCGGCCGTCCGGCACCAGGCCCAGCGAGATGGACAGCTGACGCGCCGCCTCGCCGACCGCGGCGCCGATCTCGTGCAGCCGGGCCGCCGGATGCGTCCTCGCGACCGACACGCTGATCGCCGCCGTGATCAGCCCCCGATGGTCGCGCACGGGCGCCGACACCCCGGCCGTGCTGTCTTCCAGCTCGACGTCCGTCACGGCGTAGCCGCACGAGCGCACGTGAGCGAGGTCGGCCAGCCACTCCTCCGTGCCGCCGACCGCCGATTCGAGCCCGGAGGGCAGGGTGGTGGCGCTCAGCAGGTCGCGTACGCGCTGCTCGTCCCAGTCGGCGACCAGGGAGCGGCCGGCGGCGGCCATGAGCAGCGGCACGGAGATGCCCTCCCAGACGCGGTGATAGGCCCGCGACGACGGCACCGACATGAGCGTCAGCACCAGGTTGCCGCGCAGCACGCACAGGTAGGCGTCCTCGTCGAAGGTGGTGGTCAGCCCCCGCAGGTAAGGGGCGGCGACCTGGACGAGCCGGGCGTGCTGGGTGCGCGCCGCCAGGGCGAACAGCCGCCACCCGAGGCGGTAGCGCCGGGTGACCGGATCGCGCTCGACCATGCCTTCGAGCTCCAGAGCCCGCAGCGCCCTGGACACCTGGCTTTTCTCCCGCCCCAGCCGCTGCGCGATCCAGGTGACGCCGAACCCGTCAGCATCGCGATCATCGCCGTGACCTGCGAGCAGTTCGAGAATCTCCATATCCCGGCGTAGGCCTGCCGAGGGCACGGTCGGCTTGTCCGTCATCCCTCTCCGTTCATAACAGAACCATTGCACTACTGTTGCGCTAGTTGCACCTAGTTTTGCGCTCACCGCAACTAATCGCATACGTTTGCGAACCCATGCAAGCGTAAAGGAAGCCGGTACCCCCATGAATTTCAGCGAGTACGTGCTCTCACGCTGGGACACCCTCTCGCTGGCCGCGACCGAGCACGCCGTCGTCGTGGGAATCGCCATCGCGATCGCCACCGTGTTCGGCGTCGGCATCGGACTCCTCGCCTACGACGCCCCCAAGGTGCGCAGCACCTCCGTGGCGATCTCCGCCGGGATCCTGACGGTCCCGTCACTCGCGCTGCTCACCCTCCTCATCCCCATCTTCGGGCTGGGCTGGGGCTCCACGCTGGTCTCGCTGACCGCGTACGCGTTCCTGCCGATCATCCGCAACACCGTCACCGGGCTGCGCGGCCTCGACGCGGCCACCGTCGAGGCGGGCCGCGGGATGGGCCTGAGCCGCGTCAGGCTGCTGCTGCGGGTGCAGCTTCCGCTGGCCTGGCCGCTGATCCTGACCGGCGTGCGCATCTCGGCGCAGATGCTGATCGGGATCGCCGCCATCGCCGCCGTCGTCGACGGCCCCGGTCTGGGCACGCAGATCTTCGAGGGCCTGTCCCGGCTCGGCTCGGTGAACTCCCTGAACGCCACCCTCGCGGGAACGCTGGGGATCGTGGTCATCGCCATCCTGTTCGACCTGTTCTTCTTCGCCGTTCGCTACATCACCACCCCAAGGGGGCTTCGTGTTCGACCGTGACACCGAAGGCGTGCGCATCGAGCTGCGCTCGCTGACCAAGCACTATCCGGGCCAGCCTGCCCCAGCGGTCGACAACGTCACCCTCGACATCCCGGCCGGCGAGCTGGTCGTGTTCGTCGGCCCGTCGGGCTGCGGCAAGACGACCACGATGAAGATGATCAACCGCCTGGTCGAGCCGACGTCCGGCGAGATCCTCATCGGCGGCCAGGACGTGCTGAGCCTCGACCCCGACCGGCTGCGCCGCCACATCGGGTACGCCATCCAGCAGGTCGGCCTGTTCCCCCACCAGACCATCGCGCAGAACATCGGCCTGGTCCCCAACCTGCTCGGCTGGCCGGCCGACCGGATCTCCGCCCGCGTGGACGAACTGCTGTCCCTGGTGAACCTCGAACCGTCGGCCTTCCGCGACCGCTACCCTCGCCAGCTCTCCGGAGGTCAGCAGCAACGTGTCGGCGTGGCCAGGGCGCTGGCCGCCGACCCGCCCGTGATGCTCATGGACGAGCCGTTCGGCGCCACCGACCCGATCACGCGCGAGCACCTGCAGAACGAGTTCGTCAAACTGCAGAAGCAGCTGCGCAAGACGATCATCTTCGTCACGCACGACTTCGAGGAGGCCATCAAGCTCGGCGACCGCATCGCCGTGCTGCGCGAGGGCTCGCACATCGCGCAGTACGACACACCGGCCGCCATCCTCGCCGACCCCGCCGACGAGTACGTCGCGAGCTTCATCGGGCAGGACGCCACGCTCAAGCGGCTGGCGCTGATGCGCGTGTCGGAGGTGCCGGCCACCGGCTCGCCGGCCGGTTCCGGGCTGCCGCAGGTGTCCGCCGACGCCAGCCTCCGCGAGGCGCTGGACATCATGATCGCCCACGGTGCGGACCGCTGCGCCACGCCGTCCGGAGTGCTCACGTACGCCGCCCTGTGCGAGGCCGTGGGCACCCGGGCCGGCGAGCAGGAGGACGTGGTGTCCAGTGAGCGCTGAGACCCTGGCCGTCGGGCACTCCCGCACGAGCGGCCGTACGGTGGGCGCGCGCCACCTCATCACGCCCGTCACCATCTGCGCCGTGCTGGTCGCCCTCTACGCCTGGGTCGGGACGCTGGAACTCGACTCGATCGAGCAGCGCAGCCTCAACCAGGCGGTGATCCTGACCAAGGCCGTCGAGCACATCCAGATGACCGTGGCCGCCACCACGCTGGTAGTGATCATCGCGATCCCGCTCGGCATCGCCGCCTCGCGCTCCAGGAACCGGCTGATCACGCCCGTCATCCTCACCGTGGGCAACCTGGGCCAGGCCGTCCCCTCCATCGGCCTGCTCGTGCTGGCCACGTTCCTCATGGGCGTCGGCTTCCAGACCGCGCTGGTCGGGCTCGTCGCGTACGCCGTGCTGCCCGTCCTGCGCAACACCATGGTCGGGGTCCAGCAGGTCGATCCGGCGCTCATCGAGGCCGCCCGCGGCATGGGCATGACCAGGGGCCAGATCCTGCGCCGGGTCGAGCTCAAGCTGGCCGTGCCCGCCATCCTGGCCGGCCTGCGCACCGCGCTCGTGCTCACCGTGGGCGTCGCCACGCTCGGCGCCTTCGTCGCGGCCGGCGGCTTCGGCGAGCTGATCGTCAACGGCCTCAAGCTCAACCGCATGCCCGTGACCATCGTCGGAGGCGTGCTCACCGCGTGCATCGCCTTCTTCATCGACTGGCTGGGCGGGCTCGCCGAGGACCTGCTCAAGCCACGCGGCATGTGACCACGCTTTTCGGCAATGACCCGATCACATAGCAAGAAGGTGCTTCCATGTTCTCCCGCCCGCTCCGACAGACGTTCACCCTGCTCGCAGCCGCAGCCCTCTCGGTCACGACCCTGAGCGCCTGCGGCTCCTCCGACGCCGTCGAAGCCGGCAGCGCGGGCGACGAGCTCCAGGGGACCAAGTACATCATCGGCTCCAAGGACTTCACCGAGAACATCGTGCTCGGCAAGATCGCCGTGCACCTGCTCAAGGCGCACGGGGCCGAGGTCGTCGACAAGACCAACCTCGGCGGTACGGTGGCCAACCGCAAGGCCCTGGAGTCCGAAGAGATCGACATGTACTGGGACTATTCCGGCACAGGGTGGATCGAGTTCCTGAAGAACACCAAGCCGATCCAGGACTCCGCCGAGCAGTTCAAGGCCACCGCCGAGGCCGACCTGGAGAAGAACAAGATCCGCTGGATCGGTCCGACCCCGCTGAACAACACCTACGCCCTGGCCATCCGCTCCGAGAAGGCCACGGAGCTGGGCGTCAAGACGGTCTCCGACGTGGCCGAACTGGCCAAGACCAGCCCCAAGGACGTCACGATCTGCATCGAGACGGAGTTCTCGACCCGTGACGACGGGCTGCCCGGCCTGAGCAAGGCGTACGACATGAACATCCCGAAGAACAACATTTCCCTGCTCGACACCGGCGTCGTCTACACCGAGACCGACAAGGGCGAGACCTGCAACTTCGGCGAGGTGTTCACCACCGACGGCCGCATCGCCGCCCTCGACCTCACGGTGCTGGAGGACGACAAGAAGTTCTTCCCGATCTACAACGCCGCCATGACCCTGAGGGACGAGACCTACCAGAAGAGCCCCGCCGTCGAGAAGGTGCTGCAGCCCGTGATTGCCAAGCTGGACGACGCGACCATGCAGGAGCTCAACGCGCAGGTCGACGTCGAGGGCATGGAGCCGGGCAAGGTCGCCTCCGACTGGCTGGGCAAGCAGGGCTTCCTCGGCAGCGACGGGGCCGCCTGACCGCCTGGTCCCCTGAAGGCTGACCGCCTGGCCGGGGCGGGCCGCCACCGTGCGGCCCGCCCCCGTCGTCGCGGTCATCCCGTCGTCGCGGTCACCCCGGGTCGCCGTCGTCGCGGCTCCCGGCCCTCCGCCCGGCGCGTAAGCGCGGGACCGGGCCGCTCAGGCGTCGGGCCAGCCGAGAGGGTGGGTGCCGGCTTCCGCCGACTCGCCGCCCGCCTCGTTGAAGGCGGCCATCGCCGAGATCAGCGCCCGGCGCTCCACCGGTGACATCCGGGAGACGATCGCCGCGATCTCGTCCCTGCGGCGGGCGGTCACCTGGTCCACGATGCGCCTGCCCTCGTCGGTCAGGCGCATCAGGCTCTCCCGCCGGTTCAGCGGGTTGACCTCGCGGAGCACCAGCCCCGCGGCGGCGAGCCTGTCGGCCATGCGCATGGCCGTGGACGAATTGACGTCGAGCAGCTCCGCCATGGTGACGAGCTTGGTCTCGCCGTGCCCTGAGAGCACCACGAGCATCCGGAACTGCGGCAACGTCACCCGGTCGGCGACGGCGCCGAGCGAGCGCGCCGCGATCGCGACCAGCAGCCGCGAACCCGCCAGCACCGCCGAGATGACAGCATCCCGGTCCTCACCGTTCATCTGGGCGGATTGACGCTCTGGCATAGAACTGTTCTACACGGTCGGGGACGGGCGTCCACATGGCGACCCGGCCTCCGATGCCGTTCCTCCGCAGGTCGGAAGATCGCGGAGACCGGCCGGACGTCCGTGCCGCTCTCCCCCGCGCGCCGCCGGGGCCGCCTCGGCGACCGGCGCGGCCCGTGTGCGAAGGTGATCCCGGGAACTCCGCGCGCCGTGACAGCGGAGTCACTAATGTTGCATACTGCAAGAATGTGGAGAGCCACGTTGGGAGTCCCTCAGGTGCTTGTACCCCCTCTCCAGGTCGGCCGTTACCGTCATGCCCTGGAGACGGCCTGAGATCATGGCGATGTCCAGAGACGAGCGGCGAGCGCTCGCGCAGATCGAAGAGCAGCTGGCGCACGAGGACCCCGTGCTCGACAAGCTCCTGGCGGGGCCGCGCGGCAGGGGCGGCGAGCCTGACCCGCCCCGCGGGCTCGACGCCCTGAGCACCCCGGCGGTCGTGTTGTGGGCGCTGGCCGCGGCGACCAGCGTCGTCCTGGTGCTCGCGGTGGCCATCCTGCTGTCCTACCAGGACTTCTCGGGCACGCTGCGACCCTCCCCGACCGCGATCCCGTTCAACGGCCCCTTCCCCGGCCCCGGCGCCACCGAGCTCAACGACCAGATGAGCTGACGGCGCCGCTAGGGAGCGGCGGTGGAGGCGCGTTCGACCAGGTCGGGTTGGAAGACGACCTGGCGATGCTCGTGAGCGTGGCCGACGGGCTGGTTCGCCTCCTCCAGCAACATCAGCGCGGCGGTGTGGCCGAGCTGCTCGCGCGGTTGCCGGATCGACGACAGCGGCACGGCCGCGGCCGCGGCGAAGTCGATGTCGTCATAGCCGAGGATCGCCACGTCGGCCGGCACCCGCAGGCCCCGCTGGGTCATCTCCTGCAACGCCCCGATCGCGACCAGGTCGTTGGCGCAGAAGAGCGCGGTGGGGCGCTCGGCGGGAGGCAGCCCGGCGAGCTCCGCGCCGGCGACGCGCCCGGTGGCCACCGTCAGGTCGGGCAGCGGGATGACGGTCAGCACGTCGGAGGGGTCCAGCACACCGGCCAGGCCGTCGCGCCGCTCCCGCACCTGGCGCACGCTGAACGGCCCGCCGGCGAAGGCGATGCGGCGGTGTCCCCGCTCGCGCAGGTGCCGGCCGGCCAGGCGCCCGCCGAGCACGTCGTCCACCGCCACGGCACAACCGCGGCTGTGCGGGGCCGAGCTGTCGAAGCGCACCACCGGGATGCCGCGGGAGACGAGCCGGCTCAGCCGCTCCTCCTCGCCGCTGTCGTTGACCGGCGTGATGAGCACGCCCAGGGGACGCTGCTCCTCGAACGTCTCCAGCAGTCCGGCCTCGCGGGAGGCGTCCTTGTTGCTGTTGAAGACCATGACGTTGACGTCGAGGGGCTGCGCCGCGGTCTCCACGCCGCGCAGCACGTCGATGAAGAAGGGGTTGGCCAGATCGAGGGCGACCACGCCGATGGTGCGGCTGCGGCCGGCCCGTAACTGCCGGGCGGAGCCGTTGCGGACGTAGCCGAGCGTGGCGATCGCCGCCTGCACCCGCAGCCGCGTCTGGGGGGCCACCATCTCGGGCCGGTTGAGCACGTTGCTCACGGTGCCGACGGAGACCCCGGCAAGCCGGGCGACCTCTTTGATGCTCGACATCGTTCCTCGTGTCCGGTGGTCACCGCTGATCCTACCGCCTCTTCGCACGGTTGTTCCTGAACGCGCGGGTTCCTGCGTGGGCATGCCCTTTGTGGGTAGTGGGGCGGGTACTCGTACCTGTGGGGAGGGCGGATGCGCTCATCCATCAGTCTCGGCCGGATCGGGGGGATCCCGGTCGGGCTCAACGTCAGCGTGCTGGTCATCGTGGTGATCCTGCTCGTCGGGCTGGCCTTCGGCCGGTTCCCCGTGGTCTTCCCCGGCTCGTCCCCCGTGGTGTACCTGCTGGCGGGGCTGGTCACGGCGGTGTTGTTCCTGGCCTCGCTGCTGGCCCACGAGATCTCCCACGCGCTGGTGGCCAAGCGCCACGGCATCGACGTGGCGCGTATCACGCTGTGGCTGCTGGGAGGGGTGGCGGAACTGCGCGGCGAGCCGCGTACGCCGGGGGCCGACCTGAGGATCGCGGTGGTGGGGCCGCTCACCAGCATCGCGTGCGGCGTGTTCTTCGGGGCCGTCGCGCTGCTGACCGCCGCCGCGGGCGGGGCGCCGCTGCTGGTCGGGATGTTCACCTACCTGGCGGGGGTCAACGTGATCCTGGCCGTGTTCAACCTGATCCCGGCCGCGCCGCTGGACGGCGGGCGGGTGCTGCGTGCCGCTCTGTGGTCGCGGTGGGGCGACCGTACGCGGGCCGCGGTGGCCGCCGCCCGCGCAGGCCGGGTCTTCGGCTACATTCTCATCGCGCTGGGCTTCCTCCAGGTCGTCACCGGCAGCGGGTTCGAAGGGCTGTGGCTGGCGCTGATCGGCCTGTTCCTCGTCAGCGCCGCCAGTGCCGAGGAGCAGCAGGCGCAGCTCGGCTCGTCGCTGCACGGCGTCAGGATCGGTGACGTCATGGCGGACCGGCTCGTCGTCGCCCATCCGGACGAGACCGTGGCCGAACTGGTCGACCGGGTCGTACTGCGCGAGCGCCTGTCCACGTATCCGCTGGTGGACCACGACATGCGCTTCCTCGGGCTGGTCACGCTCAACCGCATCCGCCGGGTGCCGCCGGACGCGCGGACGGCGACGCGGCTGCGCGACATCGCCTGCCCTTCCGACGAGGTGCCCGCCGCCCGGCCGGACGAGACACTGATCGACGTGCTCGGCAGGATGGGCGGCTGCGCCGACGGCCGGGCCGTGGTGCTCGACCCGCACGGGCGCCTGATCGGGCTGCTCACGCCCAGCGACATCAGCCGCGTGATCCAGACCGCCGGGCTGCGCGCGAGCGACCCGTACCACGGGCCCCGGGGCGCCGACCTGACGACGCATCACCCTGACCGGCCCCTGGACCGCTCCGGCCGGTGACCCGATGCGGCCACGCCTGCCGCCGCGTCAACCGTGCCCATCACCGCGCACGATCTCCGGATCCCGCTGGAGCTCAGCACCTCGGGCCGCGGCCTGCGCTTCCACGAGATGTACTGGTCGACCAGCGCCTTTCGGGTGTACGCCTCGGCACCGCCATGCAGTCTCGCGCGAGATCAGGCCTGGCGCCACTCCGCGACGCGGCCCGGCTCGTGCAGTGTGAGGTCCGGCGCCGCTTCCAGCGCCTTCTCCTCTCCTCCGGGCGTGTACGTGACGATCAGCCGCAGCGGCCGCCAGGTGGTGTTGTACGTCGAGTGGTAGACGCCCGCGGGGATGTGCACGGTGTCGCCTTCCCTGATGGCGAACTCCTCGCCGTCGTCCACCATCTGGCGGCCCTCGCCCGAGATGACGTAGATGATCTCCTCGGCGGCGGGGTGGTTGTGGCGGGCGTGCCCGCGGCCGGGGTTGACGATGACCTCGCCCAGGGTGCTGCTCGCCCCCTCGACGGCCGACGGGGTGACGAACCACTTGATCGACCCCCAGTCGAACGCCATCGTCGGCACGTTGTCGGGGCTGACGTGCATGTCGGTTCCTCGCTCTCAGAACGTGAGTGACTTGAAGGCCCGGACCTGCTCGGTGATGGCGCGCTCGGTGGGCAGCCGCTCGACGGACGAGGCGCCGAAGAAGCCGACCACGCCCTTCGTACGCGACAACACGTACGCGGCGTCGCCGGGCTCGGCGATCGGCCCGCCGTGGCAGAGCACGAGCACGTCGGGCCGGACGGCGACGGCCGCGTCACGCATGGCCTGCACCCGTTCGGCGGCCTCGTCGAGGGTGAGCGCGGTGCCGGCGCCGATGCTGCCCTTGGTGGTCAGCCCCACGTGCGGCACGAGCACGTCGGCGCCCGCCTCGGCCATGGCCCGCGCCTGGCCCTCGTCGAAGACGTAGGGGGCGGTGACGAGGTCGCGTTCGCGGGCCTGCCGCACCATCTGCACCTCCAGCTCGAAGCCCATGCCGGTCTCCTCCAGGTTCTGGCGGAAGGTGCCGTCGTACAGGCCCACGGTCGGGAAGTTCTGCACGCCCGCGAACCCCATCGCCTTGAGCTGGTCGAGGAAGAGCGGCATGACGCGGAACGGGTCGGTGCCGCACACCCCGGCCAGCACCGGCGTGTCGCGGACGACCGGCAGCACCTCGGAGGCCATCTCGACGACGATCTGGTTGGCGTCGCCGTACGGCAGCAGCCCGGCCAGCGAGCCGCGCCCGGCCATGCGGTAGCGGCCCGAGTTGTAGATGATGATCAGGTCGACGCCGCCGGCCTCGGCGCACTTGGCCGACAGGCCGGTGCCCGCTCCCGCGCCGACGACGGGCCGCCCGTCCGCGACCGTGCCGCGGAGCCTGTCAAGAACGTCCTGCCTGTTCACGTGGCACCTCCAGTGATCATGCGGTGCAGCCGCTCCGCCATGGCGCGGCCGAAGGCGGGGTCGTTGATGTGCAGATCGAGCTCCTCGACGGGGACGCCGGAGCCGCGCAGCCCCTCGGCCATGGCCTCGAAGCAGGCCTCGTCGGCCTTCGGGTCGGCGAAGGCGCCACCGGGCGCGTCGAGGGCGGACACGCCCCTGCGGGGCACGAACAGCACGGCCGGCCCGCTCGCGCCGCGCAGCTTGGCGGCCACCCGGCGGCCCAGCTCGCCCATCTCGCCCGCCGTGGTGCGCATCAGCGTCACGGTGGGGTTGTGCACGTACAGCAGGCGGTCGCCGAACTCGGCGGGCACGCTGTCGCGGGGCCCGAAGTTGACCATGTCGAGCGCGCCCGGCGCGACCACCTGCGGCACGCCGTGCGCACCGGCGGCGGTGAGCCGGTCGGGCCCCGCGGACAGGACGCCGCCCACGAGGTCGTCGGCGAGCTCGGTGGTGGTCAGGTCGAGCACGCCTGCCAGCATCCGGCTCGCCGCGAGCCCTTCGAGCGCGCGCCCGCCAGCGCCGGTCGCGTGGAAGACCAGCACCTCGTAGCCGAGCCCGGCGAGCCGCTCGCGCGCGGCGTCGACGGCAGGGGTGGTCACGCCGAACATCGACGCGCCGATCAGCGGCCGGTCGGAGCCGCCCGAGGTCAGCTCGGCCTTGGCGAGCTGGTGCGAACGGGCCATGCCCGCCGCCGCGGCGGCGGCGTTGCCGAGGATCTCGCGGGAGAGCCGGTTGATGCCGGCGATGTCGACCACGCTGTACATCATCGTGACGTCCTTCGCCCCGACGTACGGCGAGACGTCCCCGGCGGCCATCGTCGACACGATCAGTTTGGGCAGCCCGATGGGCAGGTCGCGCACGGCACGCGCGGCGATCGAGGAGCCGCCGCTGCCGCCCAGCGCGAGCACGGCGTCGGCGCGGCCGTCGGCGTGCAGCCTGGCGAGGATCCCGGCCGCGCCCTCTCCCATGGTGGTCACGGCGGCCCCCCGGTCGCCGGCGGCGCGCAGCTCCCGCAGGTCGCCTCCTCCCGCCTCGGCGACCTGCTCGTTGGAGACGTCGGCGAGCAGCGTCTGGCCGGGAACGCCGACGCCGACGTCCACCACCACCACGTCGCTGCCCAGCTCCACGAGCCGGTTGCGCAGCCACGCGTACTCCTCGCCCTTGGTGTCGAGTGTGCCGATCAGCACGACGGACGGCATGTCCTGCCACACCCCTCTGTTCGGAGACCTCCTTGATGTGCCCGGTCCGGCGGCCTTCCACGCCTGGCCCCGCCCATCCCCCGGCGGGGCTGGTCAGCGGGTCGATCCTGGCGGAGGCTGTTCCCATGGGTGACGCACTGCTCTCGTACGCCTCGGGCGTGTCCGGTGTTCCGCTGCTGGGCGAGACGATCGGGGAGAACCTCGAGCGCGCGGTGTCCCGCTTCGGCGGGCACGAGGCGCTGGTGGACGTGGCGGCCGGGCGCCGCTGGACCTACGCGGAGTTCGACGCCGCCGTGAACGAGGTGGCGCTCGGCCTGCTGGCCCGCGGTGTGGCGAAGGGCGATCGGGTGGGCATCTGGGCGCCCAACTGCGCCGAGTGGGTGCTCGTCCAGTACGCCACCGCCAAGATCGGCGCGATTCTGGTCAACGTCAACCCGGCGTACCGGGCGCATGAGCTGCGGTACGTCGTCGAGCAGTCCGGCATGCGGCTGCTGATCAGCGCGGTGTCCCACAGGACGAGCGACTACCGGGCGATGATCGGCGAGATCGGGTTCGCCGACACCGTGTTCATCGGCGAGCGGGACTGGGACGAGCTGGTCGCGAGCGGCAGACGCGGCGACCCCGCCGAGCTGCGGCGGCGGGCGGCGGAGCTGACGTTCGACGACCCGATCAACATCCAGTACACCTCGGGCACCACGGGCTTCCCCAAGGGCGCCACGCTGTCGCACCACAACATCCTCAACAACGGCTACTTCGTCGGCGAGCTGCTCGGATACACCGAGGCCGACCGGGTGTGCCTGCCGGTGCCGCTCTACCACTGCTTCGGCATGGTCATGGGCAACCTCGGCGCGACCTCGCACGGCGCGTGCGTCGTGCTGCCGGCTCCGGGCTTCGACCCGGAGGCCACGCTGCGGGCCGTGCAGGAGGAGCGCTGCACCTCCCTGTACGGCGTGCCGACGATGTTCATCGCCGAGCTGGCCCTGACGGGTTCGTACGACCTGAGGGCCCTGCGTACCGGCATCATGGCCGGCTCCCCCTGCCCGGTGGAGGTCATGAAACGGGTGGTCACGGAGATGAACATGGCCGAGGTCGCCATCTGCTACGGCATGACCGAGACGTCGCCCGTGTCCACGATGACCCGCCGCGACGACGGCCTGGCCCGCCGTACCGAGACCGTGGGCAGGGCCATGCCGCACATCGAGGTCAAGGTCGTCGACCCGGAGACGCGCCTGGTCGTGCCCCGGGGCGTGCCCGGGGAGCTGTGCACGCGCGGTTACTCGGTCATGCTCGGCTACTGGGGGCAGCCGGACGCCACGGCGGAGGCCGTCGCCGCGGCCCGCTGGATGCACACCGGCGACCTGGCCGCCATGGACGACGACGGCTACGTCACCATCGTCGGCCGCATCAAGGACATGGTCATCCGCGGCGGCGAGAACATCTACCCGCGCGAGATCGAGGAGTTCCTGTACGGCCATCCGGACGTCAGCGACGTCCAGGTCATCGGGGTGCCCGACGAACGTTACGGCGAGGAGCTGATGGCCTGGGTCGTCATGCGGCCGGGGGCTGAGCCGCTGACGGCCGAGCGGCTCAGGGACTTCTGCGCGGGCCGCCTCGCCCACTACAAGGTCCCCCGCTACGTGCACGTGGTGGACTCCTTCCCGATGACGGTCACGGGCAAGATCCGCAAGGTGGAGATGCGCGAGCGCGCGGCCGCCCTGCTCGGCCTGCGTCCGGTCCGGTAGCAGGCGCCCCCTCTCCGGGTACGACATACGCTAATGTGCGTACCGCGCTACGCCGCGGTCGCCGCCCACCTCGGCAAGGAGCTCGACCGGCTGCAGGGGTGCAAGGGCGCGGCCTGCGGGCGGGACGTGCCCGAGCCACCGGCGCCCGCCCGATAAGCGGTTGCCCGCGCCATGCGGGTTCAGGCTACCTTGTGCGAGATCGCCCCGGACCCTCAGGAGCACCCATGGCCTACGAGCAGGCGGCCGGCTATGCCGACGTCTTCAAGCACTTCGCCGTCGACGAGGCGGACAGGCCGAAGCAGTCCTGCTATCCGTACGCTCCCGTCTTCCCCGTCCGGCTCAACGGCGGCAAGGCGGTGATCAAGCGGACCACCGGCCCCGCGACGGCCGCGGCCGCGATCGCCCGGTGGGTGGAGGCACTGGCCGGGCAGGGCGCCGGCGTGGTCACCCCGCTCCCCTTGCCCGTGGACAACCCGGCCCGGGTCGGCGATCGGTTCTGGGTGGCCTACCCGTGGGTCGGCGGTCGCCCGTACACCGGCTCCGCGCACGACGTGGCCGCCGCGGGCGACCTCCTGGGCCGCATCCACGCCGCCCGGCCCGCCGTGGACGACCTGCCGGAGTTCGGCTGGCCCGACCATGACGCGGCCTCGGTCGAGGAGGACGTCACCGGGCTGCGGCAGGTGCTGGGCGAGCACGCGCCCGACCTGCGCGACGAGGTGATGGCGCGCATGGAGCCGTGGCTGGAGTCGTTCATGGCGCGTACACTGCCGCCGGTGCGGGACGGCGGGCTCCCGCGGGCCGCGGTGTCGATGGACTTCAAGGCGAACAACCTGGTGTACGCCGGCGGCGCACCCGTACTGGTCGACCCCGACAACGCCGAGTGCGCGCCGCGCGTGCTCGACCTGGCGCTGGCCGCGCTGCTGTTCCACAACGAGATGGCCACCGCCCCGCCCCGGCTCTTCACGGCCGGTGAGTGGTCGGCCTTCTCCTCGGCGTACCGGCGCCACGTCCGGCTCACCGAGGCCGAGCTGGCCGTGTGGCCGGTGGCCGTGCGCTACATGCTCCTGGAGTGGGGGGTGTGGACGTTGATCGACGCCGACGAGTGGAACGACCCGGACGCCCCCCGCCAACGCGGCTTCCTGCGCGATCTCGCCACGGTGGACGCGGACCGGTTCCCACTGCGCTGACCGTCCTGGACCTGTGCGAGGTCACCGGAGCGCGACGTCGCACAGGGCGCGGGCGCGTTCCTCCCCGCGCGCCGGGATGTCCGGGGCGTCAGGCGGGCCGGCGCCGTGACCTGCCGCGTTCCCGTCGCGGCTGGAACGGGTAGGGGCAAGACGGGCTCGCGAATCACCGTGAACGGCGTCATCGGGGGAAGTCGCAATGGACGGTGTCTACGGGCGGCGGGTGAGTGGTCTGACCTTCGAGGTGCTGGAGCCGGCGCCCGTGGGGGTCGCGGTGACCCGTGGTCCCGACCACCGGCTGCTGTACACGAATGAGACGTACCGGTCGTTGTTCGGTGAGCGGCCGATCGGGTCGCCGCTGAGGGACGCCTTCCCCCGCGTGGCCCAGGAGGACTACGTCCGCATCTTCGACCAGGTGCTGCGAACGGGCAGGCCGGTCGTCCGCACCGACGCCCCCGGGGGTGAGGCCGCGGAGGACCACGAGCGCTTCTTCACCTTCAGCCTCTCGCGGATCGCCTTCGATGACGGCACGTACGGCGTCCTCGCGGTCTTCCTGGACGTCACCGACCAGGTCACCGTGGCGCAGCGACTGCAGGCGGTGGCCGACGAGCGCCGCCGCATCCTGCGGCGCTACCAGAGCCTGGTCCGGGTGAGCGCCCAGATCGTCTGGGTGGCCGACCCGGGCGGCCTGGCGACCGAGCCGAGTCCGGGATGGGAGCGGGTGACCGGCCAGTCGTGGGACGACTTCCGCGACGACGGCTGGATGAACGCCGTGCACCCGGACGACCGGGCCTCCACACAGGCGTCGTGGAACCGCGCGATCAAGGAGGTCTCCGAGGTGTGGGAGCACGTCTACCGGCTGCGCACGGTCGACGGCACGTACCGGCATTTCCAGGCGCGTGCCGTGCCGATCCAGGAGGACGGCCACCTGGTGGAGTGGGTGGGCACCTGCACCGACATCGAGCAACAGTGGCAGGAGCAGCGGCGCCAGCGACTGCTCGACTCCGCCGCGGCGGCGACGGCCGACCGGACGAACCTGGAGGGCATGCTCGGCGCGCTGGCGAACGTCATCGTGCCCGACCTGGCCGACGGGTGCAGCGTGCACCTGGTGATCGACCTGGCCGACGGGCTGGCGCGAGGGGGCGACTTCGTGGTCGAGCGCATCGCCACCGCGGCCCGTGCCGGGCTGCCCAGGCTTCCGCCGTTCAGCGAGGAACGCCTGGCCTCCGACAGCGGATTCGCCGCCGTGGTACGCCGGCGGCGCCCCTTCCGTACGACGTTCGCCCCCGGATCGGAGCTGGGCGATCTCGTACCGGCGGGCACGCGCACGTGGCTGGAGGCCACCGAGGCCAACAGCCTCGCCTTCCTGCCCGTCGTGATCGACGGCACGCTGGCGGCGGTGGTCATGGTGGCGGCCTGCGGTGACCGCGCGCCGGTCAGCCAGAGCACCGTCGCCATGCTCCGCGAGGTGATCGAGCAGGCCCATGACAGCCTGAGCAGCGCGATGCGGTTCCAGCGCACGCACAAGATCGCTGTGGCGCTGCAGCACAGCCTGCTGGCGCAGCCGCCGCGGGTGCCCGGCATGCAGATCGCCGCGCGCTACCGTGCCAGCCCCGCCGCCGCCGACGTGGGCGGCGACTGGTACGACTCGTTCGTGCTGCCCGACGGCGCCACTGTGCTCGCCATCGGCGACGTCGCGGGCCACGACCTGCGCGCCGCGGTCGCCATGGGCCAGCTGCGCAACATGCTCAGAGGGCTGGTCGTGGACCGGCAGGAGCCTCCGGGAGAGATTCTCGCCCGGCTCAACATCGCGATGAAGACCCTCTACTGCGAGGAGACCGCGACCTGTGTGCTGGCCAGGGTGGAGAAGGGCGAGGGCGGTCACCGGCTGAACTACTCGGTGGCCGGCCATCCGCCGCCCCTCTTGATCACCGGCGACGGGCAGGGCCGTTTCCTCGAGGACGGCGCCAACCCGCTGCTCGGCATCCCGTACGACTCCCGGTCCGTGTCCGCGCGGGTGCCGCTCCCTCCGCTGTGCACGCTGCTGCTCTACACCGACGGGCTCGTGGAACGGCACGACGAGCATCTCGACGAGGGCCTGGAACGGCTGCGCAGGCACGCGTGCGCGCTTGCCCACGCGCCTCTCGACCGGTTCTGTGACGAGCTGCTGAGCGCCCTGCCGCTGTCGGCCGACGACGACGTGGCCATGATCGCGCTGCGCCTGCCCGAGCCGCCCGCCCGGCAGGAGGCGAAGGGCCGGGCGCCGGTCGAGAACCGGTGAAGCGGTTCTCCCCGCGGACCGCCGTCTCTCATGGCGGCGTAACGGATCGTCCGCCACGCGGTATGGCGGCGATTCGCGCAGGAGGGCCAGGGTAGCGAACGCTGGTCAGGCAGGTGGCGGGGCACACGCTTCGTACGCGGCGCGTGGCCGGCCGATGCCCGCTGGAAAGACGGAGATCATACATGACCACCTTCAAGCCCCGGGAAGAGCCGCTCGCCTCGCCGCCGGAGCCGTCACGGGTCCGGCGCAAGGGCAGGCTCATCGCGGTCTGGCTGGCCACGACCGATCACAAGGTGATCGGCTACATGTATCTGATCGCGTCGTTCTCCTTCTTCCTCCTGGCCGGTCTCATGGCTCTGGTCATCCGGGGGGAACTGGCCCAACCGGGACTGCAACTGGTCAGCACGCAGCAGTACAACCAGCTGTTCACCATGCACGGCACGATCATGATGCTGCTGTTCGCCACGCCGCTGTTCGCCGGATTCGCCAACGTCATCATGCCGCTGCAGATCGGAGCACCGGACGTCGCCTTTCCCCGGCTGAACGCGGTCAGCTTCTGGTTGTTCCTGTTCGGCGGGCTGATGGTGGTGAGCGGGTTCTCCACCGCCGACGGGGCGGCCGACTTCGGCTGGACGGGGTACACGCCGCTGTCGGACTTGGTCTACAGCCCCATCACGGGGGGCGACCTGTGGATCATGGGCCTGACCCTGTCGGGTCTGGGGACCATCCTGGGCGCGGTGAACTTCTTCACCACCATCGTGTGCATGCGCGCGCCCGGCATGACCATGTTCCGCATGCCGATCTTCACCTGGAACGTGCTGCTGACCAGCATGCTCGTGCTGATGGCGTTCCCCGTGCTGGCCGCCGCGCTGCTGGCGCTGGAGGCGGACCGCAAGCTGGGTACGCAGATCTACCTGCCGGAGAACGGCGGGCCGCTGCTGTGGCAGCATCTGTTCTGGTTCTTCGGCCACCCCGAGGTCTACATCATCGCGCTGCCGTTCTTCGGCATCATCACCGAGGTCATCCCGGTCTTCAGCCGCAAGCCGATCTTCGGCTACATCGGCCTCGTGGGCGCCACCATCGCCATCTCCGGGCTGTCGATGACGGTCTGGGCGCACCACATGTTCGCGACCGGGCAGGTGCTGCTGCCGTTCTTCTCATTCATGACGTTCCTCATCGCGGTGCCGACAGGTGTCAAGTTCTTCAACTGGATCGGCACGATGTGGCGCGGGCACCTGAGCTTCGAGGCGCCGATGTTGTTCGCCGTCGGCTTCCTGGTGACGTTCCTGCTGGGCGGGCTGACCGGGGTCATCCTGGGCTCGCCGCCGCTCGACTTCCAGACGCACGACTCGTACTTCGTCGTGGCGCACTTCCACTACGTGGTGTTCGGCACCGTCGTGTTCGCGATGTTCGCCGGGTTCTACTTCTGGTGGCCGAAGATGACCGGCAAGATGCTCGACAACCGGCTCGGCGTCTGGCACTTCTGGACGTTGTTCGTCGGCTTCCACACGACGTTCCTCGTGCAGCACTGGCTGGGCGTGGCCGGGATGCCCCGGCGCTACGCCGACTACAGCGCCATCGACCAGTTCACCGACCTGCACCTGATCTCCTCGATCGGCGCCTTCATCCTCGGCCTGTCGACGCTGCCGTTCCTCTACAACGTCTGGAAGACCGCGCGCAGCGGCGCGCGGGTCACCGTGGACGACCCGTGGGGCTTCGGCAACTCCCTGGAATGGACCACCTCCTGCCCTCCGCCGCGGCACAACTTCACGTCCATGCCGCGCATCCGCTCCGAACGGCCGGCCTTCGACCTGCACTATCCGCACATGTGGCGCCCTCAGCACGACGAGGAGATCGAGCAGGCGAAACGCGACACCTGAACGCCGCACCCATGGGCCGGGGCCGGCAGGGCCGGTCCCGGCCCGGGTGCGGAGGGGGTCAGCGACGCCCGGCTTCGGGAAGCTCGAACCAGACGGCCTCCCCGCCGGCCGTCCGGACGACACCCCAGCAGCAGGCCAGGCGGTCGAGCAGGTTCCGCGTCCGACCGTCCGGACGGGGGCAATGCTCGACCTCGCACCTGCACAACCCGTCCTCGGCGGACAGGCTGACAAGGATCTTGCCCGCGGCGAGCCGCAACGCCTGGTCGACCAGTACGCCGGCCAGCGTCTCGACGGCCTCGGCCCGATCCCGCAGGCCCCATGCCCGCAGCCGGCTCGCGACCATCCGCCGGGCGCTCGGCACCGCGGACTGCGTCGCGGACAACTCCCAAGTGACCACCTGCTCGTCACCGCCCCAGCCGGCCCGCAGGGCGAATCCGTCCTTCAAGGCGAGCAACCGGTTCCCGGACAGGGCGTCCAGACTCATACGGGCGTTCTGCGGCTGCTCGGTGGTTCGCAGCATGGCCTCTCCCCTCTGGTGACACGCTCAAAGCATGCCCGTCGCCCGCCGAGGGATGGGACGTGAAAAACCCCTATATCGCTACCCGTATACGGGTGCGTAGGTACGTCGCGTCCCTACTGACCGCTCGGGTCAGCGCGTGACCGCCGCGCGGCCGCGGGTCAACAGCACCCCCAGCGCGATCATGCCGACGCCCAGGAACAAATGGAGCCAGTTGTCGGCGGTGTTGAGCGGGACGAAGTTGGCCGCGCTCTCCTGGTTGATGAGCAGGCCGTACAGCCAGAGCACCAGGTAGATGATGCCGCCGACGATCAGGTACGCCCGCGCCCCCGACCACGAACGGGCCAGCATGACACCGGCGACTCCGAAGAGCAGGTGCACGATGTTGTGCAGGATCGACACCTGGAAGATGCCGAGCAACATCGCCTCGGAGTGGTGGCTGGCGAACTGCATGTCGCCGTAGTTGGTGGTGATGCCCGGGATGAATCCGAGCACTCCGACGAGCAGGAACACCAGGCCGACGACCAGCGCGGCTACCTGCACCGGCGAGCGCGTGGCCGACTTGTGCGAAGTACTCATCGTGAGCCTCCTTGGGTTGGTCGTTTTCCGCTACCCTCGCCCCGGCGGATAAGTCGCACGCCGGCCTGCGTATCGTGGGGCGGCGCACGAGACCCACGCGGCGATGGAGAGGTAATGAGCACTGGTGTGAGGCTGATCCGTGACGACCGGCTCACGCGGGACGTCGAATACGCCTACGCGGCGGCGGTGGACGCGCCGGCGCGCACCATCTGGCTGGCGGGCGCATGCCCGCTCGACGCTCAGGGAGCGACGGTGGCGCCGGGCGACTACGCGGAGCAGGCCCATCAGGTGATGCGCAACCTCGTCTCGGCGCTCGACGCCGCGGGGGCCTCGCTGACCGACATCGTCAAGACCACCGTCTACGTCGCCTCGTCGCGCCAGGCCGACCTGGTGACGGCCTGGCAGGTCTACCGGGAGTACATGGGGGCGCACGACGTGCCCAGCACGCTGCTGGGCGTCACCGTGCTGGGGTACGTCCACCAGCTCGTCGAGGTCGAAGCCGTAGCCGTGATCGCTTAGCTCCGCCACGGGCGGGTAGCCGCCGGTCATGCGCCTCGGAAACTGGGAGGTCCGGCCCCTCGGAGGATGGGCCGGATGCCTGACCATGATCGCTATCTCGATCGTCCTGTCGATCCTGCTGACGATCGTCATCAACCTTCTGCTCTGACGGACCGGCACGCGGCCACGACTCTTCGCAAAACTACGAAACGTGCGGAAGTAGGAACTGCCCGCACTAACGTGCACGTCCATGACCTATGGCTCCCAGCAACCACCGTTCCCCAGCCCGTACCCGCCGCAACAGGGGCCCGGCGCGGCACCGCCTCCCGTGGTGATCGACGTCGGCAGCGACACCAAGGCCCCGGTGCTGGTCGGTGCCGCCGTCGCGGGCGGGATCGGGCTCCTCTCGATCTACTCGGCGTTCACCGGCCAGGTGGAGGGCGGCGGGGGCACGGCGGTCGTCGTCGGCGTCCTCGGGCTGATCTTCCTGGGCATCGGCCTGCTGCCCGTCTTCACCTGGCGCCGGATCAGCCGCACCCGCCGGCTCGTCTTCGACGCCGCGGGCGTGCACTGGGACGACCCCAAGGGCAAGCCGTGGACCGCCCCGTGGACCGAGCTGTCCGGGGTCGGCATCTCGCGTACGCGACAGCGCCGCGTCAAGCTCACCGACTACATCATCCGCAAGACCATGGTCCGCCTCGACCTCTTCCCCGCAGACCCCGGCTTCCGCTCGCGCCATCCGGAGATGGAGCACCTGTGGGAGTTCCACACGGTCAAGAACGGCTACCGGCTGCCGCTCGGCTCCAACGCGAAGTACATCCCCGTCATCGAGGAGGGCATGCGGCGCTTCCACTCGGCGGCGTACCTGGGGATCAAGGACGAGGGCTTCGTGGTCGGCCTGGTCTGACCTCGCGCGTCAGTCGTCCCAGCCGTAGTCGTAGGGGATCGAGATGTCCACCGACTGCGTGATGGTCATGACCGGCGTGCCCTCCTTGTTGTTCACCACGACGGGAATGGGGACCCCGCACCCTACCGTGTAGCCGATCGAGAGCGGCACCGACTCCGGATCGTGGTCCGGCTTGCACTGGCGCTGCGCCTTGGCGAGGGCCCGCTTCGCCTCGCTCTGCAGCTTCTTGTTGCCGGGCCACAGGTGGATCACCGCGATCTCGAACGCGTCGACGGCCAGGGCCGCGGTGTTCTTGACCGTGGTGCCCCTGTTCTCGGCGTGCGTCGAGGCCACGACGGAGACCTCTCTCATCACGCCGTCCTCGTCACGGTTGTGGGTGCGGTAGCCGATGGACACCCGCTTCGTGTACGACTCGTCGACGGTGTTCACGGCCTGGCACTCGGCGTTGCGCAGCTTGAGGCCGGAGCGGTCAGTCTCCCCCGCCTTGTAGCACCGCCACTTCATCGCCTTCTTGACGCGGGCCAGGAAGTCGGCTCCGCGCGTCGTGGACGGGAAGCAGTAGGGGCCGCGTTCCTTCCCCTCGTCGCAGGGCACCGGCGCCTCGGCCGCCTTCGGCCGATCCGGAGTCGCGCTGGCCCGCGCGGAGGGCTTCTCCGCCTGAGCGCTGCGCCGGGTCGGCGCCACCTGCGCCACCGCCGGCTCGTCCGGCCCTCGGTTGACGACGACCACCACCACGGCCGCCGCCGCCAGCACGGCCACGGCGCCCACGCACCCCGCGACGATCCAGAGCGTGTTGCCCTGCTTCTTCCGCGGCGCCAGGTGCGGGAAGCGCGGGTCGCCCCCGCAGTGCCGCCCGTTCCACTGGTCCACCCACCATCCCGGCGCGTTCCCGTCGGCCAGGACCGGAGCTCCACAGCGCGCGCAGGGACTCGCTTGCATGGTGATGTCGGCTTCCTTCCCCCGATCGGCAAGCCGTACGGCCTCCCGCCCGACCCTAGGCGCACGAGCGGGAGGCCGGCTCTCCTTTCGAGGATCGTCGAAGCATGCCGCTAGGGACCGGCCTCGTCGTACTCGACCGCGTAGTCCATGTGGGCGCGGTCCTTCAGCGCGTACGCGGCGGCCACGCTGATCAGGCCGCAGATCGCCATGTAGACGGCGATGGCGAACGAGCTCTCGTACGTGGCGTACAGCCAGACGGCGATCAGGGGGGCGGGCCCGCCCGCCGTGACCGAGGCCAGCTGGTAGCCGAGCGAGGCGCCGCTGTAGCGTAAGCGGCCCGTGAAGCTCTCGGCGATGAACGTGGCCTGGGGACCGTACTGGATGTCGTGGATGGGCGCGGCCGCCACGATGGCCAGGAACACCAGCGCGGGCACCCGGGTGTCGAGCAGCGGCCAGTAGATGAACGACCAGACCACCATGGCCGCGGCGCCGATGATGTAGAGCCGCCGGCGGCCGACCACGTCGGAGATGTAGCCCCAGAACGGCACGGTGAACAGCGAGACGACGCCCGCGACGATGACGTACAGGTAGACGTCGCTCGCCTCGAAGCCGAGCGTCCTGGTGGCGTAGGTGAGGATGAAGACGGTGAAGATGTAGAACGGCGCCTGCTGGCCCGTGCGCAGCAGCGCGCTCAGCACGATCTCCCTCCAGTTCTTCACGATGACCTGGCGTACGGGGACGCGCTCGACCTTGTTCTCCCGCAGGAGTCTGGTGAAGACGGGCGTCTCCAGGATGCCGAGCCTGATGTAGAGGCCGACCGCGGCCATCACGATGCTGAGCAGGAACGGGATGCGCCAGCCCCAGTAGGGGTCGAGCGGCTGGAAGACCTGCAGCGCGAGATAGCCGAGCACGAGCCCGACCGGGACCCCGAACTGCGGCCAGCTGCCCAGGAAGCCGCGCCGGCCGCCGCGCGTCTTGCCCCACTCCGTGGCGAGGAGCACGGACCCGCCCCATTCGCCGCCGACGCTGATGCCCTGGAGCAGGCGGAGCAGCGTCAGCAGGATGCCACCCCAGATGCCGATCTGGGCGTAGGTGGGCACCAGGCCGACGAGGGCGGTGGCGATGCCCATGGTCATCAGCGTGATGATGAGGGTGGCCTTGCGGCCGATGCGGTCACCGTAGTGGCCGAAGATCGCCGCGCCGATCGGGCGGGCGGCGAACCCTCCGAAGTAGGTGCCGAGGGCGAGCAGCAGGCCGGTCGTCGGGTCGTTCGTGGGGAAGAACAGCTCCGCGAAGATGGTGCTGGCGGCGAAGCCGTACAGGAAGAAGTCGTACCATTCGATCGAGGTGCCGACGGCGGAGGCGACCACCGCCCGGACCACCTGCCGTCGCTTCTGCTGATCCGTCGCGTCGAGTCGCTGGTCCTCTGCCATCTACCGCTCCTCCGGTAGTGCCGCGTTACCCGCGACGCTACAGGACGCATCGCCGATGGTCACCAAGCTCTTTTTCCCCGCAATCCCCGCGTACGCAGGGGTTGCGGAGCGGCGGCGGTTCGGCGGGACCCGTCAGGGGTAGCGACCGGCTACGACGGAGATGCCGAAAGGGGTTGGGTGCGATGCGTCCCATCGTCTCTGCCATGGTCGCCCTGGCGCTGGCGGCCAGCGGATGCGCGAAGCTGGGGATCGACACCGTGCAGTGGCATCCGCAGAACGACGGCACCAACGCCGACTGGCAGAACGGTGTGCGCCTGCGCAACGCCTTCCTCCTGGGCGGCGCCGACCCGGCCAAACCCCCGCCGCAGTTCCCCCTGTACGGCGTGCTGATCAACGCGGGCGACAAACAGCTGCAACTGGAACGGATCACCGTCGAAGGGGGCGGCTCCGTGCAGTTGCCCGGCCCCATCAACCTGCCTCCCGGCCAGCCCGTCGGCACGGGCGAGCAGCCTCTCGCCACGGCCAGCGGCATCCGGGGCGGGGCGGTCCCGCTGACGTTCAGCTTCCGCGGGGCGCCTCCCTTCCGGGTTACCGTGCCGGTCAAGCCGCGCACGGGCCACTTCGCCCGTCTGACGCCGTCGCCCGCGAGCCCGCCGTCGCCCACGTCGGCCGGCACGGCCCCGCCGAGCCCGTCACCGACGTCCACCGGCAACGGCACCGGCACACCGGGCAGCTCCCGCTCACCCGGCATGGACAACCCCTGACCGCGCCTGGCGTCCGGCTTGCTCCAGCCCACACCTGACCCGGTCGAGCAGAGGTCTGGCCGAACGCCAGGTGGGACCCGGGCGGGTCTGGCCAGGGGGCGGCTGAATCCCGGCGTGGTGCCGCGCCGGGGCGGTGGGCGGCGTAGGCGGCCAAGCCGCCGGCGAGCAGGGCGAGGCCGCGCCGGGCGGCGATGACGGCGCGAGGCCCGAGTTCGTCGCCCGGCAGGTCCATCGCGGCATGGACCAGCGGGCCGCCACAGTGGCGCGGCCCGCGCCGCCCGTGACGGTCGTGGACCACGAGGTCGAGGTCGACGGCGGGCGGATCACGGTGCGCGGCTACACGCCCGAACGTCCCGGGCCGCTCCCTTGTCACGTCTACGTCCACGGGGGCGGGTGGTGGCTCGGCGAGCTGCGCCACCGCGACACCGTCTGCGCCCGCCTGGCCGCCGCCACCGCCCTCATGCTCCGCGAGCAGGCGGGGCCGCGCTGCGCCCAGGTGCTGGAGATCCCCGTCCTCGACCTCACGGCGAGCAGGGAGGCCCCGACCCCGGCGCCGTCGTGCTGACGCGGGAGGAGCTCACCGCGAACATCGAGCAGTACTGCGCTCCTGAGCACCGCGGGCACGCCTACGCCTCGCCGCTGCTGGCGGACGACCTTACCGGGCTGCCGCCCGCCCTGATCATGACCGCGGCGTACGACGTGCTCCGCGGCGACGGCGACGCGTACGCGCAGGCGCTGGCCGAGGCGGGCGTCGAGGCCCAGGTGACGAGCTTCGGTCCTTTCCGCTTGCCCGACCAGGAGGCGAAGAAGTTACGGTACGCCGTGTGGTTTTCGTGACCAAGTTCCGGCATCGGGTGTTCACCGGGACCCACCTGGAGTGCATGGAGCAGATCATTCAGCCTTTCAGCCCACTGCGGGAGATGCCCTCGATGACGTAGCGCTGGGTCAGCGCGAACAGGATCAGCACCGGAACGCCGGCCAGCACGGCACCCGCCATGATCACCGGGTAGTCGATCGTGTAGGCGCCCTGGAGGATCGACAACCCTGGCGGGAGCGTGAAGTACTCCGGGCTGAAGATCACGAAGATCGGCCAGATGAAGTCGTTCCAGTTGGCCAGGAAGCTCAGCACCGCCAGCGTGGCCAGCGCCGGCTTCGACAGCGGCAGCGTGATCCTGGTGAAGATCTGCCAGTGGTTGGCCCCCTCGACCAGCGCGGCCTCGTCGAGCTCGCGAGGCAGGCCGAGGAAGAACTGGCGCAGGAAGAACACCCCGAACGCGCCCGCCGCGCCCGGCACGATCAGCGCGGTCAGGCTGTCGAGCCAGCCCAGCTGGTCGATGATGAGGAACTGCGGGATGAGGAAGACGAACCCCGGCACCAGCAGCGTGCTGACGATGACGACGAACATCAGCCGCTTGCCCCGGAACTCCAGCCTGGCCAGCGCGTACGCGGCCAGCGACGAGACCGCCAGGACGAGCAGCATGTGCAGGGTGGCCGCGATCAGGCTGTTGGCGAACCAGCGCAGCACCGGGGTCTGCGTCGTGCCCTCGAAGATCGTGCCGTACGCCCTGGTGACCGGCTCGGTCGGGAACAACGTCGGCGGCATCCTCGTGGCCTCCGACTGGCTCTTCAGCGAGGTGCCGAGCGCCCACAGCAGTGGTGCCACGAACACCACGGACAGCGCGGCGAGCAGTGTGTAGCGCTTCACGAGCGCCTCCTGAACAGGCGGAAGTTGAGCACGCTGACCAGGATCAGGACGAGCGTCAGCACGTAGCTCATGGCGGCGGCGCTGCCCATCTTGTACTGGCTGAGGCCCTGGTCGAGGATGTAGTAGATCGCCGTCCTGGTCTCGCCGCCCGGCGCTCCCTGCGTCAGCAGGTACGACTGGCCGAACATGTTGGCCGAGGCCAGGATCGTCGTGGTGACCACGAACAACCCGACGGGCCGCAGGCCGGGCAGCGTCACGTGGCGGAACTCGGCCCACTTGCCGGCGCCGTCCACCTTGGCCGCGTCATAGAGGTCGCGCGGGATGTCCTGCATGCCGGCGAGGTAGATCACGCCGTTGAAGCCGATCGTCCACCAGACGGTCACGCCGACCAGCGCGATCCACGCCCAGGGCAGCGACGTCGTCCAACCGATGTCGATGCCGAGCAGCCAGTCGATCAGCCCCAGGTTCGGGTCGAGCAGCAGCCGCCACATCAGGCTGACCACGGCCACACCGAGCACGTACGGCGCGAAGAACAGCCCGCGGAAGAACGTCCGGCCCCTGAACGGCCGGTGGAGCAGCAGCGCCAGCCCGAGCGGCAGCACCACCAGGAACGGCACGCTGAACAGCGTGAAGATGCCGGTGGCCCGCATCGACATCCAGAAGTCGGCGTAGACCGCCGAGGCGGGGTCGAGCAGGGCGGCGTAGTTGTCCAGACCGACGAACGGCCTGGCCTCCAGCAGGTAGTCCCAGTCGTGCAGGCTGATCCAGATCCCGTAGATCGCCGGAGCCAGCACGAACACGACGAAGAGCAGCAGGTAGGGGGCCAGGAAGAGGTAGGGGGTGGCCCGTCCCGACCGGGGAACGACGGTGGCCGTGCGGGACGCGGCCCCCTTCAGCGTGAGCGAGACCATCAGGCGCCGTACTTCTTCCGGTTCTGCTCCAGGACCTTGTCCGCCTTGGCCGCGGCCTCGGTGAGGGCGTCCTTGGGACTTTTCTTCAGCAGGACGGCCGCGTTGACGGCCTCATCGACCACCGCGGAGGCGTCGCCGATGCCGGCCACGGGCGGCAGGAAGTACAGGTGGTCGATCTGGGAGCCGATCGCCGCCTGCTCCTTCAGCTCCTTGAACTCCGCGCTCTCGCGGATGGTCTTGCGGGCGGGCACCTGACCGGCCTTGGCCCACTCGATGGAGTGGCCGCTGATCCAGTTGATGAACACCTTGGCGGCGGTCAGCTTGTTCTGGTCGGGCCGGCGCTGCTTGAAGATCACGAACTGGTGCGATCCGGCCCATGCGGCGGGCTCGGTGCCGACCTGGGGCAGCGGCGCCACGCCCCACTCCAGGTCCTTGTGCTCGCGCAGCGTGTTGATGGACCAGATGCCGTTCCAGTTGAAGGCGGCCTTGCCGTTCTGCAGGGCGATGAAGTCGGCGTCCTGGCCCACGTTCTTCGGGCTGTGGCCCTTGTTGACCAGCTCGACCAGCCAGGTCAGCGCCTGCACCCCGGGCTCCTCGGCGAAGCGGGAGACGCCGGCGTCCTCGGCGAACAGCCGGCCGCCGAACTGGTGGAGCAGGCTGCCGAACTGCATGCTCCCGGTGAAGGGGAACGGCGTGGCCCAGTGGCCCTGCACACCGGCCTTCTTCAGGGTTTCCAGCGCGGCCAGGTATTCCTCGCCGGTCTTGGGCGGGTTGTCCGGGTCGAGCCCGGCCTTGGACAGAACGGTCTTGTTGTAGAACATGCCGAGCGGGTGCACGTCGAGCGGGATGGAGTAGCGCGCGCCCTTGTAGACGCCGGCCTGCCAGACGGGTGGCGAGAAGTCCGCCTCGGTCAGGCTGAGCGAGGTGGCCACGTCGTCGAGCGGCAGCACCACCTGCCGTGCGGCGTTGGTGGCGACGCTGTCGACGTGCATGATGCCGAGGTCGGGCCCCCGCCCGGCGGACACCGCCGCCGGCACCTTCGAGTAGTAGTCGGACCATTGATAGACGTTCATCGTGATCTTGATGTTCGGGTGGGCGCTGTTGAACTGCTCGACGAGCCGCTTCATGAACGGCCCGTCGCCGCCGGTGAACCCGTTCCAGAAGGCGAGGGACACCGCGGGCCCCGTGTAGCTGGTGGGCGCCGCCGTGGCCGGTCCGCTCGACTGCTGGGCCGCCTGCTTCGGGCCGCCGCCCCCGCCGCATCCGGCGAGCACCATCGCGCCGAGGCCGAGGCCGAGCGCGCGCCGCCGGGTCAGGCTCTCCAGGGACATGTCAATCACTCCTGCCCATGTGATGTTGCCCCGTTCTACATCGTTGGTTCTAACGTTGTAAACAGGCGCGGCGAAAGTCGTTACAGCGTTGTAAAGCGGGTTGTGTAGGGTCGTCGGCGGTGGAAGGGGGCCGGAGAGTGCGGGCGAGGCTCAAGGACGTCGCGGAGCGCGCCGGAGTGTCGATCAAGACCGTCTCCAACGTGGTCAACGGCCATCCGCACGTCAGCGCGGCCACCAGGGCCCGGGTCGAGGCCGCCATCACCGAGTTGTCCTACCGGCCCAACCTCTCGGCCAGGAATCTGCGGACCGGCCGCTCCGGCGTGGTCGCCCTGGCCGTTCCCGACCTGGACAACCCCTACTTCGCCGAACTGGCCACCCACGTCATCTCCGCCGCCGGCCGGCGGGACTGGACCGTGCTCGTCGACCAGACCCAGGGCGATCCCGCAAGGGAACGGCTCGTCGTCGGGGGCATCCGGTCCAACCTGATCGACGGCCTGCTGTTCAGCCCGCTCGCGCTCACCCACCGCGACCTGGCCGGGCGGAAGGACCACACGCCGATGGTGCTGCTGGGCGAGCGGGTCGGCCGGCGTGCGCCGTACGACCATGTCGGCATCGACAACGTGGCCGCGGCCCGCGCGGCTACTCTGCACCTGGCGGAGCGGGGACGGCGCAGGATAGCGGCGCTCGGCGCCCAGCGCGCGCCCTCCGCGGCGACCGCCCGCCTGCGACTGAAGGGATACCGGCAGGCGCTGGCCGCCTGCGGCCTGACGGCGGACCCGTCGCTCGTCGCCCACGCGCCGGCGTGGCATCGCACGGGCGGGGCCGAGGCGATGGCGGCCCTGCTGGGGCCGGACGCGCCCGACGCGGTCTTCTGCTTCAACGACGCCCTGGCGCTGGGCGCCCTGCGCACACTGCTCTCGCACGGATACCGGGTGCCGGAGGACGTCATGGTGATGGGCTTCGACGACATCGAGGACGGCCGCTTCGCCACGCCGTCGTTGTCGACCGTCTCCCCCGACAAGGCGCTGATCGCCGAGTCGGCGGTGTCGCTGCTCGCCGACCGCCTCGCCGGCGCCACAGGCGAGCCCACAGAGGTACGCGTCCCTTACCGGCTGACGCCCCGCGAAAGCAGCCCGTACGGCGAATTCCCCGCCATTCGCGACGCCCGGCCATTTCCCCTCTGACCTGCGGGATCATTTGTCCAAGAGTCACTGGACAATGTTCGGACATTGAGGGCTTGGCACCGGCCGGGACGGCGGGCAAAAGTGAGCAAGGAAAGCACCGAAACGACAGGTGCTTCCGCTACTCCTACGGCGACGACGGCATCCGCGGCGTCACCGTCCACTTCCACAACCGCCGCAAGCACTCCCGGGGCATCAAGGTCCGCGTCGCGCAGGCCGTGGACGGCTGCGTATGGGTGCGCGGGGGCGACTACGACAGAAGAAGTGCAAGGGCCCGCACTCGACCGTGCAGACCGTCAAGGAGGTCTCCCACTGCGGCTGACACGCCGCCCCTGATCGCCTGGGCGCTCGCCGCCGAGGCGCCTGGACCCCGGCCGAGCGGATTCGCGGTGGCATCCACCCGGCCGGGGCCCTGTCCGCCGGGGATCGTTCCAACGAGACCACCTTTGATAGCCTCGTTCCGTCTGGACGTGGTGCGGCTCCCCAGCCGCACGGGCGCTCGACCGAAGCAGGGGTGGGATGGCGGAGTCCTCCGGACCACAGGACGAAGGCACAGGATCCCGGCGCGGGCGCCGGGCGATCCGGCCTGACCCCGCCGCCGGTCCCGTCGCGCTGCTCGCCCACCGCCTCTGGGAGCTCAAGTCGGAGGCGGGCGACCCGTCGTTCGCCGACATGGCCACCCGCCTCGGCGCGGCGGCCTCGAAGTCGTCCCTGGCGGCCGCCGCCCGGGGCAGCACGCTGCCGAGCTGGGAGACGACGTGGGAGTTCGTCAGGGTCCTGGCGGTCCACCGACTCGGCCGCGACCCTGAGCAGGTCAGGCGCGAGTGGCGGGGGCTCTGGGAGCAGGCGCAGGCCGGGGAGACCGCATCGGCCACGGCCGAGGCCCACAAGCCCGATCAGCCCGAACC
>NZ_JAAAHR010000380.1:0-1139 GCF_009908215.1 Nonomuraea sp. K271
CCTCGTAGTCCTCGCGCCCGTTACAGGTCTGCGCGTACGCCCACAGGTCGCCGGGTGTGCCGCGCCGCAGCAGGCAGGCGCGTACCTGGGCCTCGATCTCGTCGCGTTCCCTGCGGATCTCCGGCGACTCCGAACGCAGCAGCAGCGGGCCGCAGTAGGCGCGGGCCAGCGCTGCCGGGTCGCCGGCGGCGAGGTGGCGGCGCAGCTCCAGGAAGTCGGCCTCGACGGGGCAGGTCAGCCGGTACGGTTTGGCCGCGATCGCGTTGCCGAACTGGGCGCGCAGCCGGTGGATCTCCGCCCTGATCGTCACGGGGTTGCCGTCGTCGCCGTAGAGCAGGAACGACAGTTGCTCGGCCGTCAGCCCGTGGGGGTGCAGCGCCAGGAGGGCGAGGATCTCGGCGTGCCGGAGTGACAGGGGTTGTTCGCGGTCGCCGAAGGTGGCGGTGGGGGTGCGTTCGCCGAGGAACGCCATGGTCAGGGTCGGCGGTGTGGTGGACGGCGAGGGGCGCAGGAGAAAGCCGCTCGAGAAGGGCTCGATCAGGGCGACGGAGCCGTCTCTGAGGAGCATGCGCTGGGCCTGGTTGGCGAGGGGGACGCGTTCGCCGAGGCAGCCTGACGGGTCGCCGGAGATGACGCGGCCGGTGGACGACAGCAGGATGCCCGGCCGCCCGCGCAGCGCTTCGTAGCGGCGGCGCAGGTGTTCGTCGCGTTCGTGCATGCGCAGGGCGAGCTGGGACTCGGCCAGTTTGGCGGTGGTGGCGACCAGGGCGACGGTGGCGGGGTGGAGGGTGCGGGCGGTGCCGCTGACGTCGACGCAGCCGATGATCTGGCCGGAGTCGGGGTCGCTGATGGGGGCGGCGCTGCACGACCAGACGTGGAGCACGCGCATGAGGTGCTCTTCGGAGTAGACGTGGGTGGGTCGGCGGATCGCGAGGGCGGTGCCGATGCCGTTGGTGCCGACGTTGTGCTCGGCCCACTGGTGTCCGTCGGCGAGGCCGATCTGGTCGGCGCGGCGGATGATCGCCTGGCCGCCTTCCCGCCACAACACCCGTCCGTTGTCGTCGGTCACGACCATCACGTGGTCGATCTCGTCGGCCAGGCTGGACAGGGTCTCGACGAGGAGGGGGAGGAGAGGGCGC
>NZ_JAAAHR010000381.1:0-1137 GCF_009908215.1 Nonomuraea sp. K271
GGCTTGTCTCTTCTCGATCATGTGACGTTCGAATGTGATGGGCGGCAAGCCCTCGTTGGCGCTGTGCCGCCGGGTGGTGTTGTAGAAGTCGGCGATCCAGGTGGCGATCTTCAGACGGGCCTCGGCGCGGGTGCGGAACCGGTGGCGGTGCACGTACTCGACCTTGAGCGTGCTGTTGAACGCCTCGGCGGCTGCGTTGTCGAGCGCGCAGCCCACGCGGCCCATGGACTGGACCACGCCCAGGCGCCGGCACAGCTCCTGGTAGCGGGCGGCCGTGTATTCCGAGCCGCGGTCGGAGTGGAAGATCACCCCATCCGCGTTGCCGCCCCGGGTGGCGGCCGCCATCTGCAGTGAGGCGCAGGTCAGCGCGGCATCGTGGTGTTCGGACATGGCGTAGCCGAGCAGTCGGCGGGAGAACAGATCCTCGACCGTGGCCAGATACAGCTTGCCCTCGTCGGTGTCGATCTGCGTCACATCCCCGCACCACAGCACGTCCGCAGCGACCGCGGTGAACTTCCGCCGCACCAGATCCGGAGCGGCCGGCCGCTTGCCCTGCCGGGTCAGCGAGCGCGGCTTGCGCCGCCTGCGGGCGACCAGGCCCAGCTCAGTCATCCTCGCCGCGACCGTGTTCTCCGATACCCGCCAGCCCGCCTCGTGCAGGTCACGAGTGATGCGCGGCGAGCCGTACGTGCCGCCGGAGGCCTCGAACGATCGGGTGATCTCCGTATCCAGATCGGCGCTGCCGGGCGGTCGGCGCGGCCTCGCCGATGCGGTTCTTCCACTTGTAGTACCAGGACTGCGAGACGCCCAGCGCCCGGCAGGAGACGGTGTGGTCGACGTCGTGCTCGGTCTTCTGGGAGCTGATGAAGGCCGCCACGCTTATCGGCCCATCGCCTCTTTGACCCACAAGACCACGGAACGCTTGAGCACGTCACGCTCGTCTTCCAGCTGCTCGCGTTCCTTCTGCCACGCTGCTTTCTCCTGGGCGTGCTGCTTGACCAGCGCGGCCTTCTCCCGCCGCAGCCGGGCCAGCTCCTCCTGCTCCGACTCCTCCAGCGTTCCGCTCCCGTTGCCGTTGTACTGCTCATCCAACCGGTCCATCCGCACCCAATTGTGCAGCGTGTACGGACTGATCCC
>NZ_JAAAHR010000382.1:0-1096 GCF_009908215.1 Nonomuraea sp. K271
GGGTGTGGGGAGGGGGACGGCGGTCAGCGCGTCCCTATCGAGCTTGCCGTTGACCGTGAGCGGCAGCGCCTCAAGCGGGACGAAGACCGCGGGGACCGCGTACGGGGGCAGCAGCCGGGACAGGTGCGACCGCGCCGTCTCCACCTCGATCCGGGCGCCGGGACGGGCGACCACGTAGGCCACGAGCCGCCGGCGGCCCTGCTGGTCCTCGCGCACCGCCGCCGCGGCGTTGGCCACGCCGTCCAGCCCCAGGAGCGCGGCCTCGATCTCGCCCGGTTCGACCCGGTAGCCGCGCACCTTCACCTGCTGGTCGGCCCGTCCCAGATAGACGAGGTCGCCGTCGGGGGTCCGGCGCGCGAGGTCGCCGCTGCGGTAGAGGCGGCCGCCCGGGGTGAACGGGTCGGCCACGAAGCGGGCCGCGGTCAGCGACGGGCGGCCGAGGTAGCCGCGGGCCAGCTGGTCACCGGACACGTACACCTCGCCCGTCACTCCCGGCGGGACCGGCTGCAGGTAGCGGTCGAGCAGGTGAACGCCGAGGCCCGGCAGCGGGCCGCCGATCACGCTCGCGGGTTCGCCCCCGGTGTCGTGCGGGGTCAGCTCCCTGAAGGTGACGTGTACGCAGGTCTCGGTGATGCCGTACATGTTGACCAGCCGCGCGGCAGGGTGACGGCGTTGCCACGACGCCAGGCGGGCGGGGTCCAGCGCCTCGCCGCCGAAGACGACGTACCGGAGGGCGAGCTCGCCCCGCGTCGCCTCGGCCAGCGGGTAGAACGCCGACGGGGTCTGGCCGAGCACGGTCACGCGCTCGCGCTCCAGCAGGTCGAGGAAGCGCCGCGGGTCGCGGGCCACCTCCCTGTCGACGATCACCAGCCGCCCGCCGTGCAGCAGCGCGCCCCACATCTCCCACACCGAGAAGTCGAACGCGGCGGAATGGAACATCGTCCACACGTCCGTACGGTCGAAGTCGAACAGTTCCCGGGCCGCGGCGAACAACGACAGCACGTTGCGGTGCGTCACCTCTACCCCCTTGGGCGCGCCCGTCGAGCCGGAGGTGTAGATGACGTACGCCGTGTTGTCGGCTCCGGCGGATGTGGAC
>NZ_JAAAHR010000383.1:0-1084 GCF_009908215.1 Nonomuraea sp. K271
GGGCACGCTCGTGCCGGGGCGCTCCCGGGGCGGCGGTCGCGCTCGGGGCGTGGCTCGCCGGTCGGAAACGGGTGGTCGGAGGGGGTGACGGCATGGCCGGAGCTCTCGCGGAAAAGGATCTCCCGGCGTAGCGTGGCTTTATGCGGCAGGCACACGCTGAAGACGCAAGGACCGAGGCCAGACGAGTCGTACGCAACCTGCTCGGCGAGGAGCACCCGACGGCCCCGACCCTCATCGACGGCGTACGCCCCGTGCTCGGGGACGAACGGACGGACCGCACGCTGGAGCTGGCGCTCGGGGCCTCGCTGACGCGACGCTCGGCCGAACTGGCCGCCATCGCCGCGCTGCTGGTCGGCACCCGTGAGCTGGGCGTGGAGTGGTGGACGCGGCCCAGGGGCGGCAAGCTGCCCCCTCCCGACGAGGTGGTGCGCACGGCCGTCGCGATCGAGCCGTGGACCGACCTGACCGCGCTGGAGATGCTGGCCGCCTGGATCTCCGACGACGCCGCCGACCAGTTGTGGGGCCGGCCGGTCGCCCAGGTCGATCTCAACTCGTGGCAGGCGGAGGACCGTTTCCGCCTGCCACCGGGGGTCAAACCGGGGCAGCGGCTCGTGGTCCACTTCGACGCCGGCGGCCGGCTCGACGCGGTCGTCACCCGCCGGGCCGACGACGACCTCGGCTCCAACCTCGACTTCCACTCGCTGCGTTACTCCCGGCCCGCCGAGGCACAGTGGAGCTGGGGTGTGGCCGCCGGGCTCGGGCCGCACCGGCTGCCCGGGGAAACCCCCGACCCGTACGCGCGCGGGGTGCCCGCGGAAGCCTCGGAAATCCTGCGCGCCTGGGCCGTGCGCCACGGCGCCACCCGCGAGCAGCTGGGCGAGCGGTGGAACACCGTGGGCGACGTCGTGGCCGCCATCGAGCGGGTCGACTGGATGTGGCGCAGCGGTGAGTGGTTCGGGTGGTGGCGTGGCGCGTCGGCGCTGGTGGACGACTCGGCCTACCTGCCGTACCGGCTGGAGGAACTCGCCGCCGGCTGACACACCCCGCGCCGGGCTGGAACGGGGCTGGGCGGCAGGAATCAGGG
>NZ_JAAAHR010000384.1:0-1082 GCF_009908215.1 Nonomuraea sp. K271
GCGGACGCGGTGTTGCTGGTCGACAACGTCGAACGTGTGCGGGGCTGGGAGGAGTGGCTGCTTGAGCGGTTCCTGCCGCGGGTGCCCATGGGGGCGCTGGTGGTGATCGCGGGGCGATGTCCGCCGGACATGCGGTGGCAGGCCGATCCGGGATGGGTGGGGGCGCTGGAGGTGCTGCCGCTGCGCGACCTGCGGGCCGGGGACGCGCAGGCTCTGCTGGTCTCTCGCGGGGTGCCGGCTGTGCTGCGCGAACCGCTGCTGGCCTTCGCCGGCGGTCATCCGATGGCGCTGCTGCTGGGGGCGGCCGTGGCGGTGAAGGACGGCGGGGCCGGCAGGCGGTGGACGCCGAACCAGGACGTGGTGGCCACGTTGCTGGATCAGCTGGTGGGCGAGCTGCCGTCGGCGGCGCATCGGCATGCCCTGGAGGTCTGCGCGCACGCGCACATGACGACGGAAGACCTGCTGCGGGCGGCCCTGCCGGACGACGCCGCGGCGTTGTTCCAGTGGTTGCGGCGGCTGCCGTTCGTGGAGTCGTGCGGGCTCGGGTTGTTCCCGCATCACGTGGTGCGCGAGGTGGTGGAGGCGGACCTGCGCTGGCGCGATGCCGAGGGGTACGCGGCGATGCACGGCCGCATCCACGCCCACCTGGCGGACAAGGTGCGCACGGCCAACGACGCGGACGTGCTCGGCGCGGTGGTGGCGCTGCTCTGCCTGCGTCGCGGCAACGGGGCGCCGGCCGGTTGGCACCGCTGCCGCGAGGAGGGCGAGTTCCAGGAGGACGTGCTGCGCGAGGAGGACGTCGGCACGCTGCTCCGGGTCGCGACCGCGGCGGAGGGCACGGCGTCCGCGGACTGCGCCGCCTTCTGGGCGCAGCGGCAGCCGGAGGCGTTCCGGCTGTACCGGCGCACGGAGACCGGCGAACCGGTCGCCTTCTCCGCGTGGTTGCGGCTGGAGGAGCTCGAGGAGGAGGAGTTGGCGGCCGATCCCGTCGTGGCCGCCGCGTGGGCGCACGCGCGGGCCACCACGCCGTTGCGCGCCGGTGAACACCTGGCGGTCAGCCGGCTGTGGATCTCGCCGCCGTA
>NZ_JAAAHR010000385.1:0-1037 GCF_009908215.1 Nonomuraea sp. K271
ACCGGAGAACTCCTGCGCGAGCTGACCATCGACCCCGCCCGCGACTACCAACCCCAGGCAAACCCCAACACGACGAAACCCCCGAACCCGTAGGTTCGAGGGTTTCCGATGTCCTGAGACATCACAGCGTGCCCCCGGCAGGATTCGAACCTGCGGCACCCGCTTTAGGAGAGCTCGAGCCGTTCGGAGGCCGCTATGTCTACTGATGGGTGATATGTCGATGCAGCTTGATGTGTATCGGTTCCTCGACAATGATCTCCCGCCGCCTGTTGCTCGACTTCTGTTTACCTGGCCAGACCGACATTCGCCGCGAGGGCCTCGCAAGGTGTTCCCGCTCTTCACGTGTGGGTGCTTGCTGCTAGCCAGCGGCGGTGCTCTCGCGCTGGCCCAGTTTGTGTCGTGGGTTAGCGTCCACGGGGAGTGGTGTACGGGTTTGGTCTCGTTCGTCACCTTGATGCTCGTAAGGGAAGGTTGATGTGAAATGGGAGCTGGCCACTCCGAGATCTTTCACGGCTGATGTGCAGCCCTTCGGGTGCGTCGGCTGAACATGTGTGCCTGGGTGTGAACCTTGTCGATGGAGCTCGTCCCGCAGCAACGCTGTATTAAGGCACGTCTGATCGTCTGGCTTCCTGCTCCGCTGCAGTCCTGTTCAGCTCTTGCGCTGCAATTCGACCGGATGCTCACGGATTGCTACACGAGTATCACATTTTCGATCTTGTGGTTGGTTGGTGGGCATTTTATGCTTTGCCCGTTTGCTAACACGCTCCGAGCTGCACTGTCAGGGTTTTCGGCCTCTGCCGGGTGGGGTGGAGCTTCGTCCGGCGTCAAGGGCGCCCTGCGTGGTTCGGAGTGTGAGGGCGTATGCGCCGGATGTTTTCGCGTGCCTTTCTGTCTAAATCGGCATTGGCTATCATTGAACCTATTTCAGGCTCACCCGGCTTGGGTGACGCGATGGTTTTGAAGGACGGCGATGGCCTTGCAGAGGTGGCCGGCCTTGGACGGGCTGCAGCGTAGCTTGCGCAAGATTCTCCAGCCTT
>NZ_JAAAHR010000386.1:0-999 GCF_009908215.1 Nonomuraea sp. K271
TGACCGGGCTGGCGCAGCAGAGTGTCGAGGACGCGGTGTTCGTCCCGGCCGTGCGCAAGGACCGTGACGAGACCCGGGCGCTGATCGAGGCGCTGGGGCGGCTGCACGTCCAGGGCATCGCCGTGGAATGGACGAAGGTGCTGACCCCCGGCCGGCTGGTCGACCTGCCCACGTACGCCTTCCAGCACGAGCGGTTCTGGGTGCCGGCCAGTCTGGAGTCGCAGCACGTCGGTGCGGCCGGGCTGGGCGCCATCGAGCACCCGTTGTGGAGCGCGGTGACCGAGGTGGCCGGCGGCGAGTCGGTGGTCTTCTCGGGCAGGTTGTCGCCGGCCGGGCAACCGTGGCTGGCCGATCACCAGGTCGACGGCCGGGTGGTGGTGCCGGGGGCGGCGCTGGTGGAACTGGCGCTGCGGGCCGGCCAGGAAGTGGACTGCCCGCGGCTGGCGGAGCTGACCATGCAGGCGCCGCTGCTGGTGCCGGACGGGCCGGGCGTGGACATCCAGCTCGTGGCCGGGCCCTGCGACGATGCCGGCAGCCGCCAGGTGAGCCTGTACTCGCGTGCGGGTCAGGACGAGTGGACGCTGCACGCACAGGGCGTCCTGTCCGAAGAAGGCGACCGGCCGGCCGCCGGTATGGAGCAGTGGCCGCCTGCCGGTGCCCAGCCAATAGATGTCGAGCACCTGTACGACGACATGGCGGCGATGGGCCTTGAGTATGGGCGCTTGTTCCAGGGGTTGGTGGCGGCCTGGCAGCACGAGGACGCGGTGTTCGCCGAGATCGCTCTGCCCGAGCAGGGGCATGCGGAGGCGGGCCGGTTCGGGTTGCATCCGGCGTTGCTGGACGCGTCCTTGCATGCGGCCGCGCTGGGCGACCTGGTTCCGAGGGCGGAGGGCAGGCCGTATCTGCCGTTCGCCTGGAGCGGGGTGGAGTTGCACGCGGCCGGGGCGACGGGCCTGCGGGTCAAGGTCAGCCGAGGCTCCTCCGACACGAGCATCGTGT
>NZ_JAAAHR010000387.1:0-989 GCF_009908215.1 Nonomuraea sp. K271
GGCGACGTTCTCGATGGCCTTGACGGCGACGTCGGGCTGGTCGGTGTAGATGTAGTGGCCGCTCTTGGCGGCGGTGCTCAGGTTGCTGTTGCTGGAGAGGGCGAGCCACTTGCGCTGGCCGGCGCTCCACGCCTTCTCCAGTTGCTTGCCGTAGGTGGGGATGGCGGCCAGGTACGGCTGGCCGTGCTGGACGACCTCCACCGGGATGTCGCCGGCGGAACGGACCTCGCCGTCGGCGACGACGAGCTGCTCGGGGTTCTGGCCGGCGAAGATGGCGAGCTGCTGGGCGCGCATCTGGGCAGCGGGGCCCTTGGCCGACTTGGGGATCACGCGGGCGATGTCGGCGGCCATGGTCGAGGGGGTGGCGTCCAGGAGCGCCAGGCCCTTGACGCGGTCCTGGTGCTCGGGGGCGTAGCGGGCGGCGATGATGCCGCCGAGCGAGTGGCCGGCCAGGACGACCTGGTGGTCGCCGGCGATCTGGTCGAGCACGCCGGTGAGGATCTTGCCGGTGCTCGCGAAGTCCTGCGGGCCGGCGGGCTTGTCGCTGGCGCCGGCGCCGGGCCGGTCGTAGGAGCAGACCCGGTTCTTCGCGCTGAGGTTCTTCTGCAGGGCGGCCATCTTGGTCACGTCGTCGCCGCCGCCGTGCATCAGCACGATGACCGGCTTGCCGTCGGCGGCCTCACCCGAGCAGGACACGTTCACCTTCTTGCCGGCGACCGTGATCTTCTTGGTCCCGGAGAACAGGTCGGCCTCGATCTTCTGCTCGGTGCCGGCGAAGGGGTCCCAGTTGTCCAGGGAGTCCCCGTTGCAACCGGCGACCCCCATGCCGAGCACGGTGGTGCACAGTGCGGCCAGAACGGGTGCCTTGAACTTGCCGAGCATGAGGTCCTCCGAGGAGAGCGAGTAGGGGGAGCGGCTCCGAGCGCCGCGGCTACGTCGGTAACGCTACGGATCGGAGGGGTCCCTCTGCGTCCCCGCACGGTGGACAT
>NZ_JAAAHR010000388.1:0-971 GCF_009908215.1 Nonomuraea sp. K271
ACCCCGCCCTCGACGCCGCCCCCGTGCCGCCGACGGCTGAACTGCCCGCTGCCGGGCCCGTGGATGGTTCGCTGCCGCCCCGCCCTGAGGAGAGGCCGTGAAGCTGCTGCGCCGTAAGGAGGGCCCGTCTCTCGACTCCAGGCTCGCCGCCCTTCTTGAGGCAGCCTCGCTGGCCGAGGGACGGATGCCCGAGCAGGCGGTGTCCGGCGCGCGTACGGTCGCCGAGCGTGCGGGAGCACGCCGCGACCTGTCGATCGACCACACCGTGGCCGCGCTGGCGGGGGCGACCGGCAGCGGCAAGTCGTCGCTCCACAACGCGCTGGCCGGTGCCGAGCTGGCGGCCGTGGGCGTCACCAGGCCGACGACCTCGACCGCGCAGGCGGCCCTGTGGGACGGCGAGGGCGCCGGACCGCTGCTCGACTGGCTCGACGTCCCGCAGCGGCACTCCGCCACCGCCTCCGGCGACCTGTCCGGGCTCGTCCTCCTGGACCTGCCCGACCACGACTCCATCCGGCTCTCCCACCGCCTGGAGGTGGACCGTCTGGTGGAGCTGGTCGACCTCCTGGTGTGGGTGGTCGACCCGCAGAAGTACGCCGACGCGGCGCTCCACGAGCGTTACCTGCGCCCGCTGGCGGAGCACCGGGACGTGATGGTGGTGGTGCTCAACCAGGTGGACCGGCTGCCCGCGCAGGCCGTCGACCGCTGCCTACGCGACCTGCGCCGGCTGCTGGACGACGACGGGCTGAAAGGTGTCCCGGTGCTCGCCGTCTCCGCGAGGACCGGGACAGGGCTGCCGGCCCTCCGCTCGCTGCTTGAGGACCGGGTCTGCGAGCGCACGTCGTGGTCCGCCCGCCTGGCCGCCGACATCACCACCGCCGCCGCCCACCTCAGCACCGCCGGCCCGGGTTCGGAGGGGTTGCCGAGTGGTGCGGCGGCCGAGCCGGCCGGACGGGGCGCGGAGGGGGCGGGGC
>NZ_JAAAHR010000389.1:0-954 GCF_009908215.1 Nonomuraea sp. K271
TGCTGGGCGTCGCCGTCTCGTGACGTGACCCTGCGTGGCGGCCTGGCGTACGGAACCTGGACGACCGGCCCCGGCCGGCCCCGGCCGGCGCCGGCGCGGGGCTCAGCACATGGTCCACGAGGCGGACTGGCTCTTCCGCACCGGCGAGGTGAGCTGGAAGACGACCGTGTGCCGGCTCCCCAGCTCGGGGCTGACCTGCTTCTTCGAGCCGAAATAGTCGGTGCGGGCGTGGGACGGGATGCGCCTCGAACCGCTCTCGATCACCTGGCCGTCGACCAGCCACTGGTAGGAGAACGCGGCGCCCATCTCGGACGCGTCCAGCCCGATGCCGAAGCCCAGCGACCCCGTGTAACAGGTCTCGCCCGCACTGTTGATCTTGGACGCTCCGGCGACCCTGACGTAGGCGAGGTTGAACGAGGCGGTCCTCGTGCTCTTCGTGCTCTTCTTGATCGCGGTGGGCGACGGCCGCCTGGTCACCGGCTTCCCGGCCGGCTCGGGAGTCCCCGTGGGTGTTCGCCGCGTGGTGGCGCGGCGCTCCCCTGCCGGCCGCGTGGCGGGGCGTGAGCGCCTGACCTCAGGAGTGGCCGAAGGAGTACGCCTCTTCTTCCTGGGTGGGGCGGCGGTCCCCTCGCGCCGGGCCTCGGTGGTGGCGGAGGGGGACGGCTCGCTGGAACCCGCCGCCAGCACCGACGGGGCGGGCGTCCTGTCGGCCGAGAGGTTCCACGCGACGACACCGGCCGCCAGGCACACGGCGACCGCTCCGGACACGGCCGCGATCAGGGGTAGGCGCCGTCGCGCGCGGTGCGGCGGAAGAGTGCGGTACGGATCACCGCCTCCCGCGGGATGCGCCTGACCGGACATGCCCGGAAGGGATCCGTGCACGGCATGGGAGTGACCGGACGCGCGCGGCCGGGATCCGGCTGCGGCATGGGGATGACCGGACGCGGCCGGCTC
>NZ_JAAAHR010000039.1:0-56944 GCF_009908215.1 Nonomuraea sp. K271
TGTATAAGAGACAGGGGGGCGAGGGGCGGGGTCTACCTGGGTGGTGGAGTTCTGCCCCGTATGGTGGAGCGCGTGTGTGCCGGCTGTTTCCGTACGCGGTTCATCGCCAATCCCGATATGGCGGACTATCTTTCCGCGATCGGAACGGCGCTGATCGTCGCGCCGCAGCCGGCGCTGACGGGCGCCGCGGCCTGGCTGAGCCGGTGCGCGCAGGGAACCGGTGGGTTGAGGCATGCCCCGCTGTGACGCAAGCCCGGAAATTTCAGTACGGAAGGTCCCGGACGGGGCCGACGAGGAGAAGAACGTATGAGCAGTCTGCTCGATCTCACCCCGGTGATCCCCGTCGTGGTAATCGACGACGCGGACACCGCCGTGCCGCTGGCCAGGGCGCTGGTCGCCGGTGGCCTGCCGGTCATCGAGGTGACCCTGCGCACGCCGGCCGCCCGTGAGGCCATCGCCAGGATCGCCGCCGAGGTGCCCGAGGCGACCGTGGGTGCCGGCACGATCCGGACTTCTGCCGATATTTCGGCATCGGTGGCGGCCGGGGCTCGGTTCCTGGTCTCGCCGGGCACCACCCTGTCGCTGGTCGAGGCACTGGACGCGAGCGGCGTCCCCTATCTGCCCGGCGCGGCCACCGTGTCCGAGGCCATGGCTCTCGCCGAGCGCGGCGTCAAGGAGCTCAAGTTCTTCCCCGCCGAGGCCGCGGGCGGCGTGCCCTACGTCAAGGCCCTGAGCGGGCCGCTGCCGGACGTGCGGTTCTGCCCGACGGGCGGCATCCGGGCCGACACGGCGGCAGGCTATCTCGCGCTGCCGAACGTGGCCTGCGTCGGCGGCACCTGGCTGACCCCGGCCGACGCGCTGGCGGCGGGGGACTGGGGCCGGGTCGAGAAGCTCGCGTCGGAGGCCGCCGCACTAAGGTGACGCACGGACCGGACAAGGCCGCACAATCCCCCGACGCGGCCTTTTTCTGAATACGCGAAGATCATCACTCTGAGCTGACGGTGTATCAACCTTCGGTCAACCGGGTAGGTCGAGGCATGCACAAAACGCGGCCCCGGGAAGCCCCTTTCGCTCCTCGGAAAGCGAAAGGACAGTCATGCCGACACAGACCGCCGACCACGAGCAGAGCGTCGCCGACGACCGCAGGTCGGCGCAACCGGGCAGCCTGGAGCGCGGGATCGACATCCTCCTCGCGCTCAGCGCGTCGTCCCGCCCGGTGAGCCTGTCGGAGTTGTGCCGCAGCACAGGGCTGCCCAAGTCGACCGCGCATCGCATCCTCGGCGTGTTGTGCGCGCGCGAGCTGGCCCGGCGGGTCGGCAACGTCTACGTGCCCGGCGAGGTGCTGGAGACGATGGCCGGCACCACCCGCGCCCTCGTGCCGGGCACCCGCGCGGTGGTGCTCCCGTACCTGCTCTACCTGTACGAGGCCACCAGGCAGACCGTGAACCTGGCCGTGCCCGCCGGCCTGGAGGCCCGCTACGTCGAGCGTCTCTACGGGCACAACCGCGTCGGCTCACGCTCCGACGGCACCGACCGCGCGCCGCTGCACTGCACCGCTACGGGCAAGGCGCTGCTGGCCTTCGATCCCCGGCTGCGCAACGAGCTGATCGCGCGCGGCCCCTTCGAACGCTGGACGCGCCGCACCGTCACCACCCTGACCGGGCTGGAGCGGGAGCTGGCCCAGGTCCGCAGGCACGGGGTGGCGTACGCGCAGGAGGAGTACACCGAGGGCGTGGCCTGCGTGGCCGCCCCCGTGTTCGGGCCCGCGGGCACGGTCTGCATGGCGCTCGGCGTGGCCGCGCCCGCGCACGCGGCCCAGCTCGCCCGGCTCGGCATCTCCGTACGCGGCGCTGCGCAGGCCATCTCGGCCGCGATCTCCCCCTGCCCCGAACCGCTTCGCGTGCCGTGATGCCGGCGTTCCGGCCACCGGAACACCTCGGGCGCGCGGGGCCGCAGACGTTCCGGTGACCGAAACCCCAGATTGCGAAGGCAAGGCTGCGGCGATCACATCGGGATATGAACTTTCTCCCCGCTCCGGCCATCCAGGAGGCGCCCGCGGGCTCAGGGCCCAGGGCCCACGCGGCCCGGGACTCGCGGGCGCCGGCCGGATCCCGGGGAGCCGCACGTGCCTAGGGGGCTGCCCAGGGCCACCGCGCTGGAGAGCCTGCGCCTGCGGTCCGCCCTCGTACCGCCCGGCACGCCGCACCTCGCCCCCGGGCGCGACCTGCTGCGCTCCCGCACGCTGCTGATGGAGCTCGAATCCCGGTACGGCGGCCGTCCCGTCCTGGTCCGCGGCCCGCGCGGCTCCGCGCTGCTGGTCATCTCCAAGCGGGACGCGCTGCGTGTGCTGGCCGAGGACGACGACGCGTACGCGCCGGCCGTGGAGATCCGCCCCCTGAGCCTGCCGACGGACGTGCTGCGCCCCGCGTTCATCGAGATCGCCCGCGAGGAGGCCGAAGGACTCACCGACGGCGTGGTGGACTACGCCCGGCTCGACACGCGCTGGCAGCGCGTCGCCCGCCGCTGCGTCTACGGCGACGGCGCGGCCGGCGACGAGGAGCTGACCCGGCTGCTGGCGGACCTCACCCGGGCGGGACGGCTGCGGGCCAGGCGGCGCCAGCAGCTCCTGTCGGGCCGCTACGACGCGCGGATCATCGACCACCTGCGCCGCGCCGAGCCCGGCAGCCTGGCCGGGCTGATCGCCGAGAACCCCGGACAGGCCGAGTCGCGCGGGCTCATGCAGGCCGCGTTCTGGCTGATGGGGCTCGGGGTGACCGCGCCCGGCCTCATGCAGACCCTCGCCCTGCTCGCCGCCCACCCTGCGCACCGCAAGGCGGCCCGCGCCGACCCCTGTCACCTGCGCGCCTGCCTGCGCGAGAGCCTGCGCCTGTGGCCGCCCGTGCCGGCGCTGACCCGGGTCACCACGATGGAGACCTCCTGGTACGGCGCCACCCTGCCCGCGGGCACCACCGTCCTCGTGCCGATGGCCGCCCACCAGCGCAGCCCCCGCCTGCCGTACGCGAACACCTTCGCACCCGAGATCTGGCAGGACGGCACCGCCGCCGGCGAGTGGTGGGCAAGGCCGGGTTGCGAGGGCGTGCACCTGACGCTCGCGGTCGGCACGGCCTTCCTGGCCGGCATCCTGCGCGCCTCCCGTCCCAAGCCCGTCGGGCGGCTCGTCTCGCCGCACCGGCCACTCCCCTACGCGCTCAATCTCGCGCGGCTGCGGGTGACGATGCGCCCCGCGCGCCGCAAGCCTGCTCACGCCTAGTGGCCAACGAGCGGGCCCTTCCTCCGTTAGAGTCTTGGGTACAAACGGGATGCCGTGCGGCGGAACGGTGCGGGTCGCTGCACGACGACCGGCCGGGGCGGAGGATCGGTTCGGGTTGAGACGGGATGACGACGGCGAGAGGACGGCGACGTTGGGGCGCTCCGCTGGCTCTCCGCTGAAGCCGGACGATCCGCCGGCGATCGGCCCCTACGAGCTGCTCAGCCGTCTCGGCTCCGGCGGCATGGGGGTGGTCTACCTCGCCAAGGCCGCCGACGGGTCACGGGTGGCGCTCAAAGCGATCCGGCGTGACTTCACCGCCGACCCCGTCTACCGCGCGCGCTTCCACGAAGAGGTGTCCAACGCGCGCAAGGTGGCGTCGTTCTGCACGGCGCGGGTGCTCGACCACGGCGAGGACCGCGGCCGCCTCTATCTCGTCACCGAGTACATCGACGGCATCTCCCTCGAGGACCACCTCATCGAGCACGGCGCGCTGTCACCGTCCGTGCTGCACGCGGCGGCCGTCGGCGTGGCCGCCGCGCTCACAGCGATCCACGCGGCGGGGCTGGTGCACCGCGACCTCAAGCCGGCCAACGTGATGCTGACGCTGGCGGGGCCGCGCGTGATCGACTTCGGCCTGGCCCGTTCCTCGCACGTCGACTCGCGGCACACCAACGCCGGCATGGTGATGGGCACACCCGGGTGGATCGCTCCCGAGCAGGTCTTCGAGGGGCGCACGAGCCCGGCGGGTGACGTGTTCGCGTGGGGCTCGCTCATCGCGTACGCGGGGCTCGGCGGGCATCCGTTCGGCGAGGGCGACGCCTACGTGATGGCGGCCAGGGCCCGCACCGCGCCCCCCGACCTCCGGGGGCTGCCTGCGCCTCTCGACCGGCTGGTGGCGGCGGCCATCCACCCCGACCCCGCGCGGCGGCCCGCGGCCAGGCAGCTGCTGCTGGAGCTGGTGGAGGCGGCCGACGAGCCGGCCGCGCAGCTGGCCGCGACCAAGCACCTGACCAACGCGTGGAACCCGTCGGAGTTCGGGCCGCTGATGCCGCAGGCGCCGCACCGGCCGCCGCCCGAGCGTGCCGCGCCCGGATCGCCATCGCCGCACCGCCATCCCGAGGCCCCTCACCGCACCCCGCACCCGGAGTCCACCCACCAGGGCCCGCTTCCCGAAGCACCTCAGCGCGGCCCGCACCCCGACGCGACCCAGCGCGGTCCACACCCCGACGCCGGAGGCCATGGGGCTCAGGCACGGCACCCCGACGGCCGGGTGCCCCAACAGGCTCACCACGAGCGCACGGGGCCCGGCCCTCTGCCCGGCGCTGTGGGAGGGCCACGGCAACCTCCTCCCGCCGAACGCACCGGGCCGACGTCAGGTTCCGGTCGCGGCCCGCAGCACGTGCCACCCACCGAGCGGACGGGCCCCACACCTGGCTCGGGCCGGAGCCCGCACCCTCCGCCGCCCGCGGAACGCACCGGTCCCACGCCGGCCGGGCAAGGCCGGCCGGCGCATCCCGAGCGGACCGGACCCCTGCCGCGCATCGCGCACGGCCAGCAGACGCCGCACCCTGAGCACACCGGCCCGCTCACCACCGGGCGCGGACCGCTGCCGCACCGCCGGACCGGCCAGGCGCCGCCGCACCATGCGGTGACCGGCGCGGTGACCGGCGCGGTGACCGGCTCGGTGACCGGGCAGGGCCCGCTGCCGGGCTACCGGCCGCCGAAGCGCAAGCGCAGCATGTTCGCCGGCTGCCTGACCGTCCTGGTCGTGGCGGCGGTGCTGCTCGTGCTGCTGGTGGCCGTGCTGGCCTGGGTGTTCCGCCCGCCGCCCGCGTCCGGCGCGGACGGGCCCGTGCAGGACGGCAAGCTGAAGTTCGCCGTGACGAGCACGACATGCGGCAAGCCCGCCAAGTCGGCGGCCACACGGGCCTGCCGGATCGGCGTCAAGATCGAGAACGTCGGCCCTGACGCCCGGGTGCTCTATCCCGGGCAGCAGAAGCTGATCGACGAGGACGACGCGCTGCACGCCGGCACCCGGCTGCTCGACAAGGCGGGCAAGGAGATCACCCCGATCCGGATCGAGGCCGGGCGGACGTTCACGGGCGCGCTGGTGTTCGAGCTGGACAAGGGCCTCACCCCCGTGGGGCTCGAGGTGCACGACTCAGGGCTGAGCGCGGGCGCCCGCATCAACCTCCCCGGCCGACCGGACGCCACCGCGCCGTAACACCCGCCCATCGCCCGCCTCACCTACCCGCACACGTGACGCAGGATGAGCGGCGACCGCCCGCACGCGGCCTTGCACCGCCCGCACGCCCGGCGGCGTCGTGCGGCGGGCGGCGTCGTGGCGAGGGTGGGAGCGGGTGGTGACGTGCTCGGTCAGAAGCCTTGGGACGGGGAGACGACGCCTTCGAGCGGGGCGCCTTCGGCGAAGCGGCGTACGTTGGCGGTGACGCGTTCGGCCAGGCCGTGCCAGTAGGCGTCGCGCGGGTTGGCGCAGTGGGGCGTGATCAGGACGTTGTCCAGCTCCCACAGCGGATGCCCGTCCGGCAGCGGTTCGGGGTCGGTCACGTCGAGGGCGGCGCCGCCGATGCGGCCCTCGCGCAGCGCGTCCACCAGGTCGCCGGTCACCACGAGCCCACCCCGTGCCACGTTGACCAGCCACGCGTCCGAACGCATGAGGCCGAACTCGCGCGCCCCGAACATGCCCCTGGTCCGCGGGGTGGCGGGAGCGGCGACGACCACGTAACCGGCCTCGGGCAGCGTCTCGCGGAAGCGGGCGCGCGGCACGATCCGGGCCGCCCCCGGCGCCTCTCCCCTGTCGGTGACCGCGAGAACGCGGCAGCCGAACGGCTCCAGCATCCGCATGAGCGCCCGCCCGATGCCGCCGTGGCCGACGATGGAGACGGTCGAGCCGGCGAACTCCTTCGAGGTGTTGGGACCCCACGAGGTGGCCCTGGCGTGCCGGTGCAGCCCGCGCGCGGCCGCCAGCATCATGGCCAGCGCGTGCTCGGCCACGGCGGGCCCATAGGCGCCGGCAGCGGCGGTGAAGACCGGCTGCTCGGTGAAGACCCCGGCGTCCGCCCAGCGTTCGACGCCCGCGTGGGGCAACTGCACCCAGCGGATGCCGCCGTGCGTCATGGCGCGGATCTCCGCGGGATCGTCACTGCCGTAGTAGACGATCGCCTCGGCCTGCTCCAGTGGTACGACCTTGCCGCCCGCCCGCTCCACGGCCTCGACGAGGACGGGCACGGGCTCGGGGCCGACGTGGACGGCGACGGTCATGGTGGGTCCTCCTGGTAACCGAGTTGCTCAGAGATGGCCGCGGCGCACCGGATCACCGGCGGCAGCAGGGCGTGCAGGGCGGCGCGGTCGGCCTGGGCGCACAGCGCGGTGAGCGAGACCGCCGCGGTCACGTCGCCGAAGGCGTTGCGCACGGGCACGGCCACGCAGTGGACGAACTCCTCGAACTCGCCTTCATCGGCCGCCCACCCCCGTTCACGCACGGCCCGCAGCTCCTGGTCGAGCGCGGCCCTGGTGGTCAGCGTAGCGGGCGTGTACGGGGTGAACTCCCAGCCCTCCAGCACCTCGTCGGCGTGGGCGGGGGGCAGGTGGGCGAGGATGGCCTTGCTCACGCCCGCTGTGTGGAGCGGAACGGGCCGACCGATGCGGGCGTACATGCGCGCCGGGCCGGGTGGCGAGATCTTGTCCACGTAGACGATGGTGCTCTCCCGCAGGGCGGCCAGGTGGACGGTGTGGCCCGCCTTCTCCTGCAGCGCGGCGAGGTGCGGGTGGGCGAGGTCGCGCAGCCCGAACTGGCCGCCGGCGCGCGCGGCCAGCGCGGCGAGCCCGTTCCCGGCGCCCCAGGTGCCGTCGGGCAGCCGCCGGACGAGGCCGGACTCGGCGAGCGTGTGGAGCAGACGCAGGGCGGTGGTGCGGTGCACGCCGAGCCGGTCGCCGATGTCCGCGAGGCTGCGCGGGCCACCGCACGCCAGCCGGAGGATCGCGGTCGCCCTGCTCACGGTCTGCGACATAAGCTCTGCCCTTTACAGCGGTGTTGACATGACCGAATCCCTGCAGCAGGGTAATGGTAGCACCATTAGTTCACAGTGTGCATATGTTGCACAGGAGGTCACGGGGATGAGCGTCGGCGAGCTGGAGCGAGAGACCATGCGCCGGGTGACCGGCCGCCTGATGCCGCTGATCATCGTCTGCTACATCGTGGCCTACATCGACCGGTCGAACGTCTCGGTCGCCGCCCTGAGCATGAACGAGGCGATCGGGCTGACCGCCGCGCAGTTCGGGCTCGGGGTCAGCATGTTCTTCGTCACGTACGTGATCTTCGAGATCCCCAGCAACGTCGTGCTGGCCAGGATCGGCGCGCGCCGCTGGATCGCGCGCATCATGATCAGCTGGGGCATCGTGTCGGCCTGCATGGCCCTGGTACAGGGCGAGAAGTCGTTCATCATCGTACGGCTGCTGCTCGGAGCCGCCGAGGCCGGCTTCACTCCGGGCATCATCTGGTACCTGGCTCGCTGGTTCCCCGCCAGCCACCGGGGCCGCGCGATGGGCCGCTTCTACGTCGGCGCCGCGCTGGCCACCGTCATCGGGGCGCCCGTCAGCGGCTTCATCATGAAGATGGACGGGTTCCTCGACGTGGCCGGCTGGCAGTGGTTGTTCGTCGTCGAGGGCCTGCCCGCCGTCGTGCTCGGGTTCGTCGTGCTGAGGTTCCTCACCGACGAGCCGCGCGAGGCCGCGTGGCTGCCGGAGCGCGGGCGTACGTGGCTGGTCGAGCGGCTCGCGCGCGAGCAGGCGGAGATCGACGGGCAGCGGGCGATCTCCGTACGGCAGGCGCTGACCAGCCCCGGGGTGCTGCTGCTGGCGCTGTTCTTCTTCCTGTACTCCTTCAACAGCATCGGGCTGACCCTGTGGATGCCTCAGGTGATCCAGGGCGGGTTCGGCGAGCCGAGCGACTTCGTGACCGCGCTGCTGACCGCGGTGCCGTACGCGCTGGCCGTGGTGGCGATGGTGCTCGTGGCGCGCGGCGTCGACCGGCGGGGCAGGCACGCGCTGCACATGGCGGTACCGATGGCGGCCTCCGGGGTGATGCTGGTGGGCAGCGTGCTGGCCGGGCCGGGCGTGCTCGGGTTCGCGCTGCTGGCGCTGTCCACGGGGGCCGCGTGGTCGGCCGTGCCCGCGTTGTGGGGCAGCGCCACGTCCTTCATGACGGGGGTGGCCGCGGCGGCGGGGGTGGCGCTCATCAACTCCGTCGCCAACATCGCGGGCCTGGCCGTCACGCCGCTCATCGGGGTGGTCAAGGAGGCCACGGGCTCGTTCGACGCGCCGCTGCTCGTCATCGCGGGGGCCATGTTCCTGGCGGCGGCCGTGGCGATGGCGTCAGGGCCGTTCACGGCCCCTGGACGGCTGGCCGCCGAGACCGCCGCCAAGGCCGAGCGGGACCCCGCCTAAGGGCCGCCGAGCAGGTGTTCGACCTCGTCGCGGGCGGACTCCACGATCGAGCGCACCGCTTCGGCCGCCTCGGCCCTGCGGCCCGCGGCGACGGCCTCGGCCACGTCGAGGTGGCGCCTGACGGCGGCCGTGTCGAGCCGCTCGGGCAGCAGCAGCTGATCGCGCCGGGCCTTGAGCAGTTCCTCGGTCACCTCGGCGAGCTGGGCGAACATGCCGTTGCCCGACGCGGCGAGCAGCACCCGGTGGAAGGCGGCGTCGGCCGTCACCAGCCCCTCGCTGTCGCCGTCGCGCGCCGCGCTCGTCAGCGCCTGCGCGTGGGCGATCAGCTCCCGGCGCACGCCCTGCCCCGCGAGCCCGGCGGCCAGCGCCGCGGCGGCGGGCTCGACCGCGGCGCGCAGCTCGGCCAGCTCACGCAGCTGCGCCGCCCGCCCCGGCGAGGCGAGCCGCCATCGGATCACCTGGGGGTCGTAGAGGTTCCAGGCGCTCATCGGGCGCACGGTGACGCCGACGCGCGGGCGGCTGGTGACCACCCGCTTGGACTCCAGCACGCGTACGGCCTCGCGGGCGACCGTGCGCGAGACGGAATAGCGCTCCTGGACGTCCTCAAGCCGCAGCACCTCCCCGGCGCGCAGCTCCCCCGCCGCGAGCGCACCGCCGATCCTGTCGACCACCTGCCCGTGCAGGCCCTGCAGCGCCGCACCGCTGCCCGTCACAGGGGTCGCCTGAAGGGCCGACCGCCGGCCGGCGGTCATGCCGGCGCCAGCCCGAACTCCTCGACGAACCGGTCGATCATCCGGTGTTCCTCCTCGTCGAGCCGGTAGCCGGGGGCGCGGCAGTGGGCCGAGCCGATCCAGCCGCGGCGGCGCGAGATCTCCTTCTCCGCGGCGACGATGAGCTCCACATCCTGCATCCAGTAGGACAGGTAGGGCAGCAGGCGGGTGTGCAGGGCCAGCGCCCCGGCCTCGTCGCCGCTCGCCCAGCGCCGCCACAACTCGACGTAGAGGTCGGTGAACGAGCAGCCCGGCTGCACGCCGACGGCGCCGCGGCGCAGCGCGTCGGGCAGGTGCAGCCCGGCGTAGCCGACCAGGGCGGGCAGCGGCCGCTCTCCCTCCGCCAGCGCCGCGACCAGCCGGCCGGGCGGCGCCGACTCGACCTTCACCCAGCGCAGGTTGGGGTGCTCGGCGGCGAGCCGGCGCAGCGTGCCGGCGTCGAGCGCGGTGCCGGTCTGGGCCGGGGCGTACTGCAGGACGACCGGCAGCGGCGCCACCGCGGCCAGCACCGCGCGGACGTGCGCCAGCACGGCCTCACGCGAGGGACCCAGGAAGTGCGGCGGCAGCAGGTTGATCGCGTCGGCGCCCCGCTCGGCGGCGCGTACGGCCCGCGTGACGGCGTGGTAGGTGGCGTGGTCAGGGATCGAGACGATCGCGGCCACGTCGTCGCGGGGGCGGGTGACGTCGAGGAGCAGGCCGGTGAGCAGCTCCCGCTCGGCGTCGTCGAGCTTGTGCACCTCGCCGGCGAAGCCGGGGAACATGACCGAGGTGACGCCCGTGGCCAGCACCTCGCCGGCCACCGTGACGAAGCCGTCGGCATCGAGGGCGCCGTCGTCGTGGAAGGGCACCTCCAGGACCGGCGAGACGCCGCGTACGAGATCGAGCACGGCTCAATCGTACTATCACATTACTTAGCGGCGGACCTCGCGAGCAGCAGCGTCTCCGTGATCGGGGACTCGTGCGTGCCGGTGACCGTGCAGGCGTGCGCGCCGGCGATCGCCCCCAGGCGTACGCACTCCTCCAGCGGCCTGCCGTTCACCGTGCCGTACAGGAAGCCCGAGACGAACGCGTCGCCCGCGCCGTTGCTGTCGGCCACCGGCCCCGAGGGCGGCGCGGCCGGGAAGGCGCGCACACCGGAGCCGCGCGTCAGGACGAGGCACCCACGGGCGCCGCGCGTGCACACGACCGTGCGGGCGCGCCCCCGCGCGATGAGGTCGCGCATGGCGGCGGCCGGGTCCGGCAGCGCGGTTTCCGACAGGAACACGAGGTCGGCGCGGTAGGCGAAGTCCTTGTGGTAGTCGGAGGCGCCGTCCCAGTCGTGCAGGTCGGTGGAGATCGGGACGTCACCGAAGTCGCCGAGGGCGTGGCGACAGAAATCCATGATCGACACGTGCACGTGCCGGGGACGTATGTCCGCGTAGAGCTCGCGCGCCAGGCGCTCCCCCGGCGTGACCTTCGCGTCGTGGAGCGAGGTGCGGCGGCCGTCGGGCCCCACGAGCAGGACGCTGCGCCGGGTGCCCGCCTCCGCGCGGCCCCAGCGGCACTCGACCGCGTCCAGCGCCCGGCGGACCAGCGCGCCCTGCGGGTCGTCGCCGATCAGGTCGGCGAAGGCGACCGCGAGGCCGAGCGCGTGGCAGCCCAGCGTCACGCCGGCGCCGGTGTTGCCGATGCGGTCGACGACCGGCGGCACGAGGTAGGTGTCGCGGTAGGGCAGCGGCAGCCCGGGCACGTAGACCGTGGTGTCGACCCCGGCGCCGCCGAGGACGAGAAGGTCGCGGTTCACCGGTTGACCAGAGGGCCGGAGCCGGTGGAGCCGCGGACGACGAGCTCCGGCTGGAAGATCAGCTCGACGTGTCTGGGGGCGGCGCCGTTGACCTCTTCGAGCAGCGTCTGCACGGCCGCCGAGGCCATGGCGCCGATCGGTTTGCGTACGGTGGTCAGCGGCGGGTCGGTGAACGCGATCAGCGGTGAGTCGTCGAAACCCACCACGGACACCTCCGCCGGAACCGACAGGCCCTTCTGCCGGCAGGCGCGGATCGCGCCCAGCGCCATCAGGTCGCTCGCGCACACGATGCCGGTGCAGCCGCGGGCCAGCAGTTGCGTGGCGGCCGCCTGCCCGCCCTCGACGGAGAACAGCGAGTGGGCGATCAGGTCGTCGACGTCGGAGGTGGCGAGCAGTTGCGCCATGGCCTGCTTGTAACCCTCGATCTTCCTGATCACGGGGACGAACCGGTGGGGCCCCAGCGCGATGCCGATGCGCTCGTGGCCCAGGTCGACGAGGTGCTGCACGGCCAGCCGGGCGGCCAGGCGGTCGTCGGGCGAGATGAAGGGGGCGTCGATGTGCTCGCTGTAGCCGTCGACCAGCACGATCGGCAGCCCGCGGTCGGTGAGGCGGGTGTAGCGGTCCATCCGCGCGGTGGTGTCGGCGTGCAGCCCCGACACGAACACTATGCCGCTGACTCCCCGGTCCACCAGCAGCTCGGTGAACTCGTCCTCGGGGGCTCCGCCCGGCAACTGCGTGCACAACACCGGCGTGTAGCCGTGCTGGGTCAGCGCCTTCTCGATGGCCTGGGCGAAGGCAGGGAAGATCGGGTTGTCCAGCTCGGGCGTCACCAGGCCGATCAATCCGTTGCTGCGCTGCCGCAGCCGGGGCGGGCGCTCGTAGCCCATGAGGTCGAGCGCCGTCATGACCGCCTGGCGGGTGGCGGCCGAGACGCCGGGTTTGCCGTTGAGCACCCGGCTGACCGTGGCCTCACTCACCCCGGCCTGGGCGGCGATGTCGGCTAGGCGAGCGTGACCGTTCATGCCTGACACTTTACTTTCCACCACGCCGCCGAATCGGGCGCGCCGGGGACGTCGGACGCCAGCAGCAACTCGCCGTCGACCTCGAAGTCCACCGGGTCGGAGGTGAGGTTGACCGTGCAGGCGAACGCGCCCCTGGAGAAGACGAGCGTGCCCTCGGGCGAGTCGCGCCAGGCCAGCTCCCCGCCGAGGCCGCGCCGCAGCCGCAGCGCCGCACGATACAGCTCCAGCGTCGAGCCGGCCACGCCCTGCTGGGCCTCCACGCTCAGGTCCGCCCACTCCTCGGGGATGGGCAGCCACGGGCGGGTCCAGCCGTACGCGCGCGTCCACGGCAACGGGACGCGGCAGCCGTCGCGCCCGCTGTCGGGGTCGCGCAGCCGCTGCGGGTCCTGGCACAGCTCCTCCGGCAGGTCGAGCACCTCGGGCAGGCCCAGTTCCTCGCCCTGGTAGACGTAGGCCGAGCCGGGCAACGCGAGCGTGAGCAGCGCGGCGGCGCGGGCCCTGGCCAGGCTGCCGTAGCGGGTGACGTGCCGTTTGACGTCGTGGTTCGACAACACCCAGGTGGTGGGGGCGCCGACGGAGCCCGCCGTGGCGAGGGAGGCGTCGATCACCGCGCGCAGTTCGGCGGCGTCCCAGGGGGCGAACAGGTAGTGGAAGTTGAACGCCTGGTGCAGCTCGTCCGGGCGCACGTAACGGGCCAGCCGCTCGGGTGTGGGGGCCCACGCCTCGGCCACGCCGATCCGCTCGCCGGGGTAGGAGTCGAGCACGCGCCGCCATGAGCGGTGGATCTCGTGGACACCGTCGTTGTCGAAGAAGGGCACCGGCTCCCTGCCGACCAACGTGGCCTGGCCGCCGCGGCCGATGTCGGGCAGGCCCTCCGGTTTCACCATGCCGTGCGCCACGTCCACCCGGAAGCCGTCGACGCCGAGGTCGAGCCAGAACCGCAATATCGACTCGAACTCTCCGCGCACCTCGTCGTCGTCCCAGTTGAGATCGGGCTGGGAGGGGTCGAACAGGTGGAGGTACCACTGCCCGTCCTCGACCTGGGTCCACGCGGGGCCGCCGAAGATCGACTCCCAGTCGTTCGGCCGGTCGCGGAAGATGTAACGGTCACGGCCCTCGCCGCGCAACGCCTGCCGGAACCAGGGGTGGGCCGCGGAGGTGTGGTTGGGGACGATGTCGACGATCATCCGCAGTCCGAGAGCGTGGACCTCGTCGATGAGCGCTTTCGCGTCCGCGAGCGTTCCGAACAGGGGGTCGACGTCGCGGTAGTCGGCCACGTCATAGCCGAAGTCGGCCATGGGCGAGGTGTAGAACGGCGTCAGCCACAGGGCGTCGACGCCGAGCCGGGTCAGGTACGGCAGGCGATCGCGAACGCCGATCAGGTCGCCGACTCCGTCACCGTTGCCATCGGCGAAGCTGCGTACGTAAACCTGGTAGATCACGGCGTCACGCCACCATGCGGTCATAGTCTCCCCCGGTATGTTTCGACCATGAAAGCTCTTTCCGCAACTTTACGCAAGCCCTTCCACACCCCTAACAATCGGAAATCAACGCCTAGGGATGCCCATAACCCCCGACCGAAACGCAATCGAACGAGATTCTTTACATCAAGGGTGGACATGTACCGTTAGGGCGCGATGTACTACCTCATCAATCAGCCCCCGTCACAGGTGACACGCGCGCAAGGTGTGGGCCCATGAGCTCGGTCGTTCTCGACAAAGTGACCAAGGTGTATCCGGGCGACTACCTCGCGGTCGACCGCCTCAGCCTGCGGGCGCAAGCCGGCGAGTTCCTCGTCCTGCTCGGCCCCTCCGGATGCGGGAAGTCCACCCTGCTCCGGATGATCGCCGGCCTGGAGGAGATCACCGAAGGTGAGCTCTGGCTCGACGGCCAGATGGCCAACCACCTCGCCCCGCGCGACCGTGACGTCGCCATGGTGTTCCAGAGCGGGGCGTTATACCCGCACAGGACCGTACGCGGCAATATCGCCTTCCCTCTGGAGATCGCCAAGTCCGACCCGGCGATGGTGCGCGAGCGCGTCACCGAGTTGTCCAAGGCACTGCACATCGACGAGACGCTCGAACGCCGCCCCGGCACCCTCTCCGGCGGCCAGCGACAGCGCGTCGCGATGGGCAGAGCGATCGTCCGGCAGCCCAAGTTGTTCCTCATGGACGAGCCCCTGTCGAACCTCGACGCCGGCATGCGCACCGAGCTGCGCATGGAGATCTCGGCCCTGGTCAGGTCGCTCGGCGTCACCACGATCTACGTGACCCACGACCAGGTGGAGGCGCTGACCCTGGCCGACAGGATCGCCATCCTGAACCGTGGCGTCCTCCAGGACGTCGGCACCCCGGCCCAGATTTACAACGATCCAGCCACGGCCTTCGTGGCCGCCTTCCTCAACTCCCAGCAGCTGAACCTCCTGGCGGCCAATGTCAGGACGCCGCAGAACCAGTACGTCATGCTCGACTTCGGTCCCCACCGGCTGACGATGCCGTGGAGCGATCCCAGGGCGTACGCGATCTCCCAGCACACCGGCGGGCAGGTGCTGGTCGGCCTGCGGCCCGACGGGCTGGCGCCGGTGCCGGAGAGCTACGACGGGCCCTCGTTCTACGGGCGGGTACGGGCGCTGGAATATCACGGGCACGAGTGGCTGGCGTACCTGGAGTCGGGGATGTCGTTCGCCCCGGTGCCAGAGCCGCCGGACCCGGCCCGCCGCGTCAACGGCTCGAAGAACGGGTCGGGGCGGCTGACGGGGCTGGTGAAACGGCTGTTCTCGCAGCCGGAGCAGCACCAGGAGCAGGAACGGGTGGGCCAGCACCCCAACAGCGGCATCCACCGCCGTTCCGACCTCATCGTGCGGCTGGGCAACCACCCTGTCTGGCGTGCCGGCGACCCCGCCAAGGTGGGCGTGGACCTCAGCCGCGTCATGATCTTCACGCTGGACGGCGCCCGCATCGACCCCCCGCGCCGCTAGCCTGCCCCCGCCGGGACATCGTGACCTCAGGAAGCAGGGGTCCAGCGAGGGCCGTCGGGGGTGTCCTCCACGACCACCCCGCCTTCGAGCAGCGCCGTACGCAGGGTGTCGGCGAGCTCGTAGCGGCCCTCGTCGCGCAGCCGGGCGCGTAGCGCGAGCAGCGGCTCCACCAGGGCGTTCAGGCCCAGGGCGCGCAGGCGAGCGGTCGAGGCCGGTTCGCCGAGCCGGGCGATGAGCAGCCGCATCAGCTCCCTGGCCTGCTCGACCCCGCCGGAGTCCTCCTCCGTGTCGGCGGCCCATTTGACGATCTCGGCCTCCAGATCGAGAACGGCCTGCGCGGCGGCCACCATGTCGGGCCCGGCGACGGCGGCGTTGAAGCGTTGTTCGCACGCGTGGGCGGTCTCCTCCAGCGTCGCCCCGGCGGGCACAGCGGCGGGTCCGGGGCCGGGCGGCGTCGGGACGGTGACGCCGGCGCCGCCCTCAACCAGGCGCCGGAGCTCGCCGAGGTCGGTACGGGTGCCGGCGGGCAGGGTGATGGACGAGCCCGGCCGCCGGACGGTCAGGCCGCCCCTGCCGGCCACGTGCGCGGACTCGTTCGCGAGGTCGATGACGAGCGCCGTGTGCTCGTCGAGGCCGAGCACCGCGGTGCCGGACGGCAGCTCGCGTTCCATGCGGGAGAGCCGGCGCTCGCCGAGGTAGCAGTAGCGGGTGTCGTGGGTGCCTCCTTCGGCGTTGTCGAAGTGGGGGATCACCACGGCCCGCAGGCCGAGCGGCTCCAGCAGGTCGAGTCCTGCGCGCCAGTGGGGGTCGGCGCCCGCTTTGTAGATCTCGTAGACCGGCACGGTGGCCAGGCCCGCCGTGCAGGCCGCGGCCGAGGCGAGGACGGTCACCCCCCGGCGGGCGCGCAGCCGGGCCCGCAGGTCGCCGGCCACGCCCGAGGCGGCCCACCTGTCGAGTGCGTAGGTGGGGCTGCCGGGGCCGGAGAACACCCAGTCGGCGCCGGTGACGCCGGCCGCCACCTCGACGTCCAGGCCGACGCTGCGGGCGAAGTAGCGGCAGGCGCGGGCGGAGATGTCGGCGCGGTTCTCCTGGAAGGCGTAGGGAGTGTCGAGCAGTACGGCCCGCGCCCCGGCGGGCAGCCTCCGCGCCGCGGCGCGGTGGACCTCGACCATGGTCGGGCTCGTCTCCCCCGACCCCATCAGCACCAGCGAACCGGGCATGCCTGTCGGCCTCTCTCTCGCACCTCATCGACTACAGCCGGGCCGGCCGGGCTGTTCAAGAGCGGAGCGCGAATGCGCATGGGACGTACCTGCATGTGAATGGCAGTAAGTTGGTGGCGGTGACGGGAAGACACGTGGTCTCGGTGGAGACGCTGATGCTCAGGGCAGGCTCCGGCAATCGCTGGTCCTACCGGCATGCACGTACCCATCCGGAGCGCGGCGAAAGCCCCGACGAGGCCGCCCGGCGGCTCAGCGGGGTCGCCGCCGCGGATCCGGCCACCGTCGTGCACTCCACGAGCTGGCGCTACGAACCGGGCGGCGAGATCGTCCTGACCTACGCGGTGTGCCCCGATCCGGAGCCGTGGCTGCCCGCGGTCGAGGTGCCCGTGCTGGAGATCGCGCGCGGCCTGGCGCCCGCGACACCGTCACCCGACCGGGTCGCCCTGGCCAACGTGGTCGCGCACGCCGTCAGGCACCTCGGCTTCCTGCTCGCCGAGGACGCCGTCGTCGCGCGGGCGCTCCGGCTGCGCCCGGACATCGCCCGGGCTCTCGAGCCGGTGGCCGCTCCTGCCTGACAGGCGCCGGCCGAGCTCCTGCATGGGCTTCTCGACGAAACGGTAGGTGAGCGCGCTGCCGGCCAGGATCAGGATCATGACCAGCACGCTCATGCCGATCTGCACCGGCAGACCCGCCTGGCGCAGGTCGCCCGTGACCGCCACGAAATATTTCAGCAGCGGATGGTGCACCAGGTAGAGCGAATAGCTGATCAGCCCGAGCCAGGTGAGCACCCTGGGCAGCCGCCGCCCGCGCAGCGCCATGCCGCCCGCGAACGTCAGGCCGGCCAGCGCGATCGTGGTCAGCCACACGTCGCCCTGCACCCACCACCAGCCACTCGTGACGGCCCACAGGGGCGCGATCACGACCAGCGCCGTGGTGACCGCGACCGGCCACAGCCGCCCGTCGCCGCGCTCCCAGCGGTGGATGGCCGTGCCGGCGAACATCACCGCGACCACCGCCACGCCCAGCCACGGGACCCGGCTGCTCAGCACCAGCAGCAGCAGCGCCATCACCCCGAGCACGCAGGCGGCGGTGGTGCGGAACCTGCCCGTGATGACGCACGCCAGCCCGGCCGCGAACACCGCGCACGACACGTACGCCGGCCAGACGCCCGCCATGAGCGCCCCCGACGTCACCAGGCCGACCACGACGGCGCCGGCCGCGAACACCATCGCCAGCAGCCCGCTGTAGCCGTGGCCCCTGAGCAGGAACAGCGCCGTGACCAGCAGGTAGAACACCATCTCGTACGACAGCGTCCACATCGTGTCGGCCATGCCTCCGACGCCGACGACGTCGAGCAGCATGGTCGCGTGTGCGGCCACGGCGCTCGCGTCGCGCGGGACGGCCTCGCGCACCGGCACCCACCAGGAGAGGGCCAGCACCATGGCGATCACGGCTAGGTAGAGCGGGTAGAGGCGGAAGAACCGGCTGAACCAGAACGCGCGCACGTCGCCGTGGCGTTCGAGGGAGACGGGGATGATGTAGCCGCTGACCAGGAAGAACACCAGGATGCCGTAGACGCCGATGTTGAACCAGTAGGGCCGTAGCTGGGGGATGAACCAGGGCAGCATGTGTTCGGCCACCACCGCCAGCGCGCCGATGCCCCTCAGGGCGTCCAGCCAGGCGAGCCGGGCAGCGGGCAGCGGGCGGGGGGACGCGGAGGCGAAGGTGGCTGCGGACACCCGCACCAACCTACCCGTAACGGGCCGGGTGATGCGGCCCGCACGGCGTTCGCACTCCGCGGAACCCCTGGAAAAACGGCCCGTGTCACCAGCCGAGGCGGCCCTTGCCGGAGACGAGCGCACGGGCGATCACCATGCGCTGGATGTCGTTGGTGCCCTCCCCGATGGCCATGAGCGGCGCGTCCCGGTAGAGCCGTTCGACGACGTACTCCTGCGAGTAGCCGTACCCGCCGTGGACGCGCATCGACTCCAGCGACGCCTTCAGCGCCACCTCCGAGGCGAAGTACTTCGCCATGCCCGCCTCCATGTCGACCCGCTCCCCCCTGTCGGCCCGCGCGGCCGCCCAGTAGGTGAGCAGGCGGGCGGCCTGGATCTCGGTGGCCATGTCGGCGAGCTTGAGCTGGATGGCCTGGAAGCCGGCGATCGGCTGCCCGAAGGCCGTGCGTTCGCGGGCGTAGCCGAGCGCCGCGTCGTAGGCGGCCTGGGCGACGCCGACGGCGCGGGCCGCGATGTTGACGCGGCCGATCTCCAGCCCGCCGAGCACCTGCTGCATCCCGCGCCCTTCGACGCCTCCGAGCAGGCAGGACACCGGCACGCGCACCGCGTCGAGCACGACCTCGCACGTCTCGGTGCCCTTGTAGCCGAGCTTGGGCAGATCACGGCTGACGCTGAAGCCCGGCGTGGACGGGTCGACGAGCAGCACCGACATGCCTCTGTGCGCCGGCTCCTCGACCGAGGTCTTGACGAGCACGGGCAGCGGGTCGGCGTGGCGGGCGTTGGTGATCCACGTCTTGGTGCCGGTCACGACGTAGTGGTCGCCGTCGCGTACGGCGCGGGTCCCGATGCCCTGCAGGTCGGTGCCCGCGCCCGGTTCGGTGAGCGCGATCGCGGTACGGCGCACGCCGCCGGCCAGGTCGGGCAGATGGCGCTCCTTCTGCTCCTCGGTGCCGTGGCGGGCGATCATCCAGCAGGCCAGCGAGTGGGAGCCGATGGTGCCGGCCACGCCCATCCAGCCGCGTGCGATCTCCTCGAAGACGAGGGCGAACGACACCATGTCGGCGCCCATCCCGCCGTACTCCTCGGGCACGCTGAGGCCGAACAGCCCCATCTGCTTCATCTTGCCGATGATCTCGGCCGGGTATCTGCCGGAGCGCTCCCACTCGGTGGCCACCGGCAGGATCTCCTTGTCCACGAACGCCCGCAGGGTCTCGCGGAACGCCTTCTGCTCGTCCGTCAGCTCGAAGTCCATGGCTTCCGATCCGTCGAAGGGGTCATCAGAGGGGGCCGGTCCTGGCCTGCGGGAAGTGGTTCTTGTCGTGCGGGGCGTCACGCTTGTAGACCATGACGGTGCGCGTCCACGACATGATCTCGTCGCCGTCCTGGTTGAGCCCGCGCGTGTAGCAGGTGACGATGCCCGCGTACGGGCGCGATCGTGACTCGCGTTTCGCGGTGACCTTCGACTCGGCGTAGACGGTGTCGCCCACGAACACCGGGTGGGTGAGTCGGATGCCCTCCCAGCCGAGGTTCATGATCGCGGTCTGGCTGACGTCGATGACGGAGAGGCCGAGCACGATGGCCACGGTCAGGCCGGAGTTCACGATGATCTTGCCGGTGGGCGCCTGGGCGGCGAAGTGGGCGTTGAAGTGGTTCTGGTTGGTGTTCATGGTCAGGAGCGTGAACCAGGTGTTGTCGGCCTCGCTGATGGTGCGGCCCATGGGGTGCTGGTAGACGTCCCCGACGGTGAAGTCCTCGTAGTAGCGGCCGATGCTGGGCTCGTGAACGGTCAAGGGCGGCTCCTGTTCACACCGGTCGACGCGTTCACGTTAGTGACGAGGTGATTGCCCGGTCAATCACCCGCGCGTACCGACGCGTGGCGGGCGGCGAGCGTGGCGACCACGTCCACGATGCGCGCGGCGCGCTCCACCTCGGCGCGGTGGAACACCGGCCCGCCGGCCCTGGCGACCACCACGTGCAGGCCCTGGGTGACCACCGGCAGCACCATCAGCCGCAGCTCGCGGGCGTCGACGGTCATGGCCCGAGGCGGGCGGTCCGGAGGCTCGAACTCCGCGGGGGCGGCCAGCGAGGCGTGCCGTACGGCCCCGTCGGCCACGGCCACCGACCATTCCGCTCCGCACAGTCCGGGCAGCGCGTCGACCAGCGTGGCGAACCCCCGTGCGGGCTCGGCCGCGACGTGCGTCAACAGGTCGTAGTCGGGGGCGGATCCCGGCATCTCCCTGGTCTGCCAGACTCCTTCGACGCGTACGCCGGGCATGGAGGACAGCCGCTCGCGCGCCTCGCACGGGGTGATCGGGCCCGGCCAGGAGACGGTGAAGTCGTCCACGGCCCGGCCGCACTCGCGTTCGAGCACGACGACCTGCAGGATGTCGGCCCCCAGCGCTCCCAGCGCCTTGGCGACCTGCCCCAGACCGCCCGGTCTGTCGGGTAGGGACACCCTCAGTCGCAGCAGCATCGCGCCCCCCTTTCCAGAGGTTTCCACAGTGCCGTGGCGACATTTCGAGCATGTTCCACGGATGTGTCGCACATGCTGCGGTTTATATCCCAGCATGCAGCGTTAAGTCCGGATTGTCGATAAAGGGTGGTGCGGTTTTCCGCAGGTCATCGTATGGCGCACCGCATGGCCCGGTCCTCCCCTCATTTCTACAGTCGTCCCCATGATTTCCGTCAAGATCGCCGCTCTTTCGCTCGTTCTCACCTCTCTCGCGCCCGGGAACGACCGCCTGGAATCCCTCGAACGGCAGCTCGGCGACCTGGTGAAGGCCAAGGCCATGTCGGCGGCCCTGGTCAGGGTCAGCGACAAGGGCAAGGACTGGACGGCCGCGGCCGGGTACCGCGACGTGGTCTCACGCGAGCCGGCCGACCCCGAAGGCCATTTCCGGATCGGCAGCGTCACCAAGACGTTCGTGGCCACCGTCGTGCTGCAACTCGCCGACGAAGGCCGGCTGAAGCTCGGCGACCGCGTCTCCGAACACCTGCCCGGCGCGTTGCCCGAGGGCAGCCCGATCACGGTGCGGCAACTGCTCGGCCACACCAGCGGGCTGTTCGACTACGCGGGCGCCGGCATCCCCGGCTGGTCGCTGCGCGACTTCCGGCCGGTCGAGTCGCGCTACGACCAGACGCCGGAGGAACTGCTGGCCGTAGGGCTGTCCAGGCCGCCCTACTTCAAGCCCGGCAAGGGCCGGCGCTACTCCAACACGAACTACGTGGTGGCCGCCATGCTGATCGAGAAACTGACGGGCGGCTCGTACGCCGACGCGATCACCGCCAGGATCCTGCGCCCCCTCCGCCTGACCCACACGTCCCTGCCGGGCCACCGGCAGTCGATGCCCCGGCCGCACGCCCGCGGCTACGTCCTCCACAAGGGCAAGATGGTGGACGCCACCCGGATCAACCCCTCCCTGGAGTACGGCGCCGGCGAGATGATCTCGACCACGGCCGACCTGACCCGCTTCCTCGGCGCCCTGCTGGGCGGGAAGCTGACCAGCGCGTCCGCGCTCAGGCAGATGCGCGCCACGCAGCCGGCGGGCGATGGCCAAGACTACGGGCTCGGTTTGCAGAAGTTCGGCACGACGTGCGGCAAGAGCCTCCACGGCCACAGCGGCGGCATCTTCGGCTACCTCACGTACGCGCTGCGCTCGGACGACGGCCGCACCCTGGTGATGTCCGGCAACCCCTACAGCGGGACGACCCCCGCCGACGCCCTGCAGAAGGCCCTGGACACCACGTTCTGCTGACCAGCCCGCACGTCCGGGGCCCTCGACGGAGCGTCAGGCGAAGACGTCCTGCTGGTAGCGGCCGTCCGCCTCCAGCCCGGCCAGCCACCCCGCGCCGTCGCGGCCGGTCGCCCGCTGGTGGACGTCCAGCAGCGCCTGCCGCACGGCCGGCGCCATCCGCAGGCCGTCGCCGCAGACGTAGACGTGGGCGCCCTGCTCCAGCAGCTCCCACACCTCGTCCGCGCGCGCGGCGACGGCATCCTGCACGAACCGGTAGGGATGCCCCGGCACCGCGGAGTACGCGGCGTGCACGGTCACCGTGTCCGAGGCGGCCCAGGCGGCCAGCTCGCCCGCGTAGAGCTGGTCGTGGGCCGGGTGACGGCAGCCGGTGAAGACCGCGGCCGGTCCGCTCGCGCCGGTCAGCGCCCGCTCCTCCAGGAAGCCGCGCAGCGGCGCGAACCCGGTGCCTGGCCCGACGAGGACCACGGGCGTGGCCGGGTCGGCGGGCAGCCGGAACGGCGGCGCGGGGACCCGCACGTAGCCGTAGAAGACGTCGCCCTCCCTCAGCCCGGCCAGGTACGCCGAGCACATGCCGTGGTAGGTGCCGGAGCCGGACCAGGCGGGCCCCTCGACCAGGCCGACGGTGAGCCGGACGAGCCCGGGATCGGCCAGCGGCGAGGAGGACACCGAGTAGTAGCGCGGCCTGATCGGCCCGGCCATCTCCAGGAACGCGGGCAGCGGCAGCTCGATCGCGGGGAAACGGTCGAGCAGGACCAGCGGGGAGATCCGCTTGGCGAGGATCTCGTCGGCGTAGTTCGCGGTCAGCTCGGCGATCTGGCCGCGGGTCCACGGGCAGGCGGTGTGCGCGGCCAGCGCCTCCAGGTCGGACCTGGTGGCGACCTCCTGCAGCTCCGCGAACTCGGTCAGCAGCAGGCCCGCCGTGACCGGCGTGCCGACGGGCAGGTGGGTGGCTCCGGCGGCGCGCAGCCGTACCACCTGGTCGCGGGGGACGCGCAGGCGGCCGAGCGCCCACTCGACCAGCTCGGGGTCGTTCTTGGCGAAGACGGCCACGTGGTCGCCCGCGGTGTACGTGACGCCCTCGGGCAGCCTGGCCACGATGGTCCGCACGCCGGGGCGGGGCGCCTCGATCGAGAAGTCCCAGAGTCCGGCGGGGTCGCCGGTCAGCTCCTCGGTGGAGACGACGGTCAGCGGGAAGGCCCGCTCGGAGACGACCGCCGGCCTGACCTCGGTCTCGCTGAGCACCTCCATCTCGTAGCGGGGGCCCACGCCGGCCGTGGGCGCGCTGTACTCCTCGGCCAGCGCCTCCCACAACCGCGCCGTCCAGGCCGACACGTCGCCGTCGAAGTCGCCGTCCGTGTCGGCCTCGCCACGCTCGACCAGGGGCACGGCTCCCGCCGCCGTCAGCTTCTCGTACGCCCGTCTCGGAAATTCCTGGTAGGTGGGCCACTGCGTGTTGCCGCACCCCAGCACGGCCAGCCGCACCCCGGACAGGTCGGGCAGCGACTCGAGCGCGTCGAAGCGCTGGGCGTTGTCGGGAGCCTTGCCGTTGTAGGAGGAGGCGACCACGACGAGCAGGCCCCCGGCGGGCGGCGTCAGCTCGTCGAGCGACGTCAGCGTGGTGGCGAAGCCGGCCCGCCCGGCCCGTTCGGCCAGGCGTTCGGCGATGTCGGCGCTGGTGCCGAGGTTGGAGCCGTAGGCGACGGTGAGCGGCACGCCGGTGACGGCGATGTCCTGCTGCTCGCTCTCGCGCACGTCCGGCAGGGCCATGGCCGTCCGCTCGTGGGCGCGGCGCTCACGGACCCTGAGCGTGAAGCCGTCGGGCTTGAGGGTGAGCATCTGCTTGATCTTCATGCGGTAGACGCCCGGGTCGGACAGGGCGAACCGCCGCAGGACCAGCGCCAGGGCGAGCCTGGCCTCGGTGAGCGCGAACTGGCGCCCGATGCAGGCCCGCTCGCCGTTTCCGAACGGCTTGTACGCCGCCGGGCGGTGGGCCACGCGCTGCTCGGGCAGCCAGCGGTCGATGTCGAACTCGCCGGGCCTGTCCCACGCCTTGGGATGGCGGTGCAACGCCGGCAGCAGCACGGCGAGCCTGGCGCCTTCGGGCAGGGCGTAGTCGCCGAGCGTGGTGGTGGTCTCGACCGGGGTCACGCCGAACAGCGGAATCGGCGACCAGACACGCAGCGTCTCCTCCAGGATGCGGGGGATCACGTCGAGCTTCATGATCGTCTCGTACGCCGGCGGCTCGTCGTCCGGCAGCAGGCGGTCCACCTCGTCGTACGCGCGGGCCAGGGTGTGAGGCTCGCGCAGCAGGTTGTACAGCGCGAAGGAGAGCAGGCCGCTGGTGGTCTCGTGCCCGGCGATGAGGAAGGTGAGGACCTGGTTGCGGATGTTCTCGTCGGACAGACGGGCGCCGCTGCGCGGGTCGGACGCCTCCAGCATGAGCCCGAGCAGGTCCTTCGAGCCGGTACGGCCCTCGGCGCGGCGCTGGCTGATCACGTCGTCGACGAGGTCGTGCATGGTGGCGATGTCGCGCCGGTAGGTCTCCTCGCGCTTGCGCTGCAGCCTGGTGACGAGCGGGAGCTGCTGGTTGCGGAGCATGGCCTCGGTCAACGCGCCGCCCATGGCCTTGAGGAACGGGTGCAGCTCGGGCGAGTCGAACGACTGGAAGCGGTAGCCGAACCCGGTGAGCGAGATCGTGTCCAGGGTGAGCCGGGTCATGTCGTCGGCGACGGGAAGGTCCTCCCCCTGACGGCCGGCCCACGAGGCGACGAGCTGCTCGGCGACCTCCAGCATCTGCGGGTAGTACGCCTTCATCGAGCGCTGGCTGAAGGCCGGCATCAGGATGCGGTGCGCCTGTCCCCAGACGGGTTCGTCATGGTCGGCGGTGAACAGCCCGTCGCCGGCGAAGTCGCGCACGATCGACAGCGGCGGGCCGATGCGCTTGACGAACCGGCTCTCGTCGCACACCTCCGCGACCAGGTCCGGATCGTACACGAGGACGAGGACGCGACCGGCGATCTCGAGCCGGTAGATGCCCTCGTCGTACTGGGAGGCGACCTTGACGAAGTGGTCGACCGGGGCGTGCGAGGGGATCTGCAGCGTGTTGCCCACGACGGGCAGGCCCGGCGGGGCGGGGATGCGTGCCATGAGAGCTCCCTTGAGTAGCCATACACCGTATGGCGGACGCTACCATACGGCGTATGGCTGTGAGCGCGCGCAGAGGGACGCCTCTGACGCTGGAGGAGATCAGCACGACGGCACTGCGCCTGATCGACGAGGGCGGCGTGGAGGCGTTGTCCATGCGCAGACTGGCGGCCGAGCTGGACGTCAACCCGATGTCGCTCTACCACCACGTGGCGAGCAAGGACGCGCTGATCCGGCTGATCTGCGGCACGATCCAGCAGCGCGTGCACCTGCCGGAGGACGACGGCACCCCCTGGCAGGACCAGCTCCGGCTCCTCGCCCTGGCCTACTACCGGCACGCGCGCAGCCACCCGGCCATGTGGACCTATCTGCACGCCCACTGGGAGATCATCGAGGACCGTACGCTGGCGATCTGGGTGACCCTCTACCGCATCCTGCGCATGGCCGGGGTGCCGGAGCCCGAGTTGCGGCGGACGAGCGACGTGCTGCACGCGTTCGTCACCGGGCTGATCACCACCGAGCTCCAGGGCCACGGGCCGGACGACCCCGAGGAGACGGCCCGCACCTTCGACACGGCCGTGCGCCTGATGATCAACGGCCTGGCGAGCTATTCCGCCCGTTAGCCGGGCGGGCTCAGCCGGCGGCCGCCCAGACGGCCTCGAACGCCTCCTCGGTGATCTCGGTGAGCTCCCAGATCTCCAGCGGCTGGTCGGTCAGGAAGCCGTCGTCGTCCTGCAGCCGCCGCCACCAGTAGCGGCGGGCGGCCCGGTCGGCGCCCACCTCCACCTGCCTGACCGCCCAGTGCTCGCCGTCGCCCTCGACGCTCTCGAACAACCAGGCCCGCCCGTCCTCGTCGCCCATGTGCCAGTAGCGGCGTGGGGCGTCGGACTCGGCGAGCTGCCTCACCAGCGGAGCGCGGACATCGTGGAGCACACGGTTCACTTTAGACCCGGCGGACGGGCCGCGGGTCAGCGCTGATAGGCCCCCGCGTCGGGCGAGCCGGTCAGCGCCTTGCCCTTCATGTCCTTGGCGAAGGCCTTGCCGCCGTACCAGGACGGGGGAAGGGCGATGCCGCGGCCGAGCGCCGGGGAGCCGGGACGTAGCCGCAGGTCGGTGCGCGAGGTGAACATCGGGTCGGCCTTGACCGACTTCGGGCCCAGCTTGAACCTGTGCTTGCGGCCCTTGTAGACGCTGCCGCCCTCGTCGGCGCCCTTGCCGTCCGCGAAGCCGGTCTCGCCGCCGACCACGATCACATTGTTGCGCAGCTTCAGGATGGACGGCGCGCAGCCGTCGTGGCAGGACCAGCCGACGGTGTGCTTGGCCGGCAGGTAGACCGAGTTGTGCACGGCGACCGTGCCCTTGACCGGGCCGACGATGTGGCGGGGGCCGCGGGTGACGAGGAAGGAGCCGCGCTTCCGGGAGGAGGTGACGACGTTGAAGGCGAACACGTTGCCGGTGGCCGTCTTGCCCTTCTTGGCCCCGAGCTCGGTGAACGTCACATTGTTCCTGGCGATGTTGTGGGTGACGCGGTTGCGGTCGCCGCCGAAGACCTCGACGGCGGCCCCGTCGTGGCCGTAGTCCTTGCTCTTCGCGAAGCTGCCGGTGATGGTGTTGCCGGTCACCACGTTGTCGTCGCCGTTGAGCAGCACGCCGAAGGCGCCGGAGTCGTTGTCGCCGCCCTTGTCGTTGACGCTCATCCGGTTGTTGTCGGTGAAGACGCTGTCACGGATGGTGTTGCGGGCGCCGGAGGGCGTGACGAAGGCGCCGGCGATGTTCTTGTCGGCCTCCACGCCGATCAGCTCGTTGTCGTGGCCGTCGATCTGGAACCCGGCCCAGCGGCAGCCGGAGGCCCGCAGGCCGCTGATGCGCCAGTGGTCGCCCTTGACGACGACGCAGTCGTCGTCCGAGCCGGTGATCTTGGGCCTGGCTCCTGAGCCGTGCGTCGTGAGCGTGATCGGCTTGGCCTTGGTGCCGCTGGAGGTGAGGGTGAGGGGGCCGGTGAAGCCGCTGCCGCGCCTGACGCTGACGGTGTCGCCCGGCTCGAGGTCGGCGACGGCCTTGTCGAGCGTCTTCCACGCGGTGCTCGCGCTGGTGCCGGCGGCCGCGTCGTCCCCCGCGCGGGAGTCGACGTAGTACGTCGTTCCCGCGTGAGCCTGGGCTGCGGCGGGAGCGGCAGGCAGGAGTGAAACGATGACGGCTACGGACAACGGCCTCATGCGAGCACACCACTATCTATTTGAAACATGGATCACTGGGAAAGCAACCGTAGCGTGATCATCGCGCGGGACGCCAGAACTCCCCGAACCCCTGACCTCTCCGTTATGCGCCGCGGGAATTACGCAACCGCGCCGACGGACCAGCGGCCCGTCCGGCCTCGTGACCGGCTCCGTGCGGGACGACGTGATCTCTGCAACTTTCCGCAAGTTGCACTTGACCCCCGGAGAACGGTCGCGCCATCCTTCACCAGAAGATCCCGACATCTCGGACATCCGAGGGAAGGACACCATGCTCGGCAACGACGACTGGTGGCGCGACGCCGTCGTGTACCAGGTGTATCCCCGCAGCTTCGCCGACTCCGACAGGGACGGCGTCGGAGATCTCGAAGGCGTGCGCGGGCGCCTGCCCTACCTCGCGCGCCTGGGCGTGGACGCCATCTGGCTGAGCCCCTTCTACACCTCCCCCATGGCCGACGGCGGCTACGACGTGGCCGACTACCAGGACGTCGACCCCATGTTCGGCACGCTCGGCGACTTCGACGCGCTCGTCGCCGACGCGCACGAGGCCGGCATCAGAGTCATCGTGGACCTTGTGCCGAACCACACCTCCGACCGGCACCCGTGGTTCCAGGCCGGGATGCGCGACCGCTACATCTTCCGCGACCGCCCCAACGACTGGGAGTCGATCTTCGGTGGCCCCGCGTGGACCCAGGTCGAGGACGGGCAGTGGTACCTCCACCTGTTCGCCCCGGAACAGCCCGACCTCAACTGGGAGAACCCCGACGTACGCGCCGAGTTCCGTGACATCCTGCGCTTCTGGCTCGACCGGGGCGTGGACGGCTTCCGCATCGACGTGGCGCACGGCATGGTCAAGGCCGAGGGGCTGCCCGACGTGGGATCCAAGGACGGACGACAGGCCGAGATGCTCGGCGGCGAGCAGGTGCCGTACTTCGACCAGGACGGCGTGCACGACATCTACCGCGAGTGGCGGCCGATCCTCGACTCCTACCCGGGCGGCAGGATGGCGGTGGCGGAGGCGTGGGTGCCCTCGCCGGAGAGGCTGGCCCGTTACATCGGCCCGGACGAGCTGCACCAGGCCTTCAACTTCGACTTCATGCTGGCCGACTTCCACGCCAAGTCGTTCCGTACCGTCATCGAGAAGTCGCTGAAGGAGGCGGAGCTGGTCGGCGCGCCCACCACGTGGGTGCTGTCCAACCACGACAAGCCGCGCCACGTCACGCGCCACGGCGGCCTGGCCCGCGCGCGGGCGGCCACCCTGCTCATGCTGGCCCTGCCCGGCTCGGCCTACCTCTACAACGGCGAGGAGCTGGGCCTGCCCGAGGTGCTCGACCTGCCGGACGAACTGCGCCAGGACCCGGCGTTCCTGCGCCGCGGCGACAGCCGCGACGGCTGCCGGGTGCCGATCCCGTGGACGAGCTCCGGCGACATGGGATGGACGGACCCGTGGCTGCCGATGCCCGCGTCGTGGGCGGCGCTGTCGGCGCAGGCCCAGGAGGACGATCCCGGCTCCACGCTGAACCTCTACCGGGCCGCCCTGCGGATCCGCAAGGAGCACCCGGCGCTCGGCGGCGGGACGCTCACGTGGCTCGACTCTCCCGAGGACGTGCTGGCCATCGAGCGCGACCCCGGCCTGGTCGTGGTGGTCAACACGGGTGAGGAGCCGGTGCGGCCCGGCGTGACGGGGGAGGTGCTGGTGACCAGCGGGCCGCTGCCGGGCGACGGGTCCGTGCCGCCCGACACCACGGTCTGGCTCCAGCGCTGAACGGTTGGGCGAATCTTTGTCCTGACGCGGCATACAGCAGCGGTCACCCTCGGTAACCTCGGGGGGTGGCACCCTGGTGGGCCAGGTCCCTGCGCGGACGCGTGACCCTCATCGCGACGGCTGTCGCCGCCCTCGTGTTCATCCCTCTCGCCATCGTCGGCATCGTGGTTTCCAGATCCGTCATCGAGGCGAACGTCTTCCAGTCGACGAGGGACACCGCCGAGCGCATCGCCGCCGAGATGCGCGGCGGCGCGCTGCCCGCGGGCGCCGCCATCCCGGTGGTGAACCCGCCGGTCGACCTGATCCAGGTCGTCGGCCCCAGCGGGCAGATCCTCGCCACGAGCGACGCGGCCAGGAACCTACCGCCGCTCAGCGACGTCCGTCCCAGCAAGGAGACCCAGGACATCAGCACCGTCAACTGCCTGCCGACCGAGTGCGTGCACCTGTCGGCGGTGCGGGTGACCATCTTCGCCGACTCCCCTGTCGTCTACGCCGGCCGCAGGACCCCCGAGGTGCTCGACACCCGCGTTCTGGACGTGATCGTCTTCGTCCAGGTGGCGGTGCTGATCGGGCTGGCCTCGTGGACCACGTGGCTCGTCACGGGCAGGGCGTTGCGGCCGGTGGCGGTCATGCGGTCCGAGCTGAACGCCGTCGGGGCCGGCGACCTGAGCCACCGCGTCTCCCAGCCACCGGGCGACGACGAACTGGCCCAGCTCGCCCGCTCGGTCAACAACACCCTGGCCCGGCTCGAACGGTCGGCCGAGCAGCAGCGCCAGTTCGCCTCCGACGCCTCCCACGAGCTGCGCACCCCCATCGCCGGGCTGCGCGCCCAGTTGGAGAGCGCCCAGCTCTATCCGGACGACACCGACGTCGAAGCGCTGGTGGCCGGCAGCCTGCGCGACACCGACCGCCTGCAGGCCATCATCACCGACCTGCTGCTCCTGGCCAGGATCGGCTCCCAGGCGGACACCGCCAAGGAGCGCATCGATCTGGCGTTGCTGGTGCGCCAGGAGCTGTCCACCCGCTCGGACAAGGTGCCCGTCCAGGTGAAGCTGGCCGAGGGGGTGGTGATCGAAGGGGTACGCGTCCAGCTCAGCAGGGTGCTGACGAACCTGCTGGACAACGCCCAGCGGCACGCCGAGTCCCGGGTCCTCGTCAAGGTTTCCCGCGCGGACGGCATGGCGGTACTGGCGGTGGAGAACGACGGCATGGAGATCGCCGTGGAGGACCGCGAACGCATCTTCGAACGCTTCACCCGACTCGACGCGGCCCGCAGCCGCGACGCCGGCGGCACCGGGCTGGGCCTGGCCATCGCCCGGGACGTGGCGGAGGCGCACGGCGGCCGGATCGCGGTCGAGGAGTGCCGGGGCGGGGCGAGGTTCGTCCTGCGGCTGCCGCTCGCGGAGTGACGGCGCACTCGCCTCGCGCACCGGGTTAGACCTTCGTCATCTCGCGGCCGGACCCGGCTTCCTGCGGCTCGGTCTCGTCCAGCAGCGTGGCCTCGTCGAACGGCGCCTGGCCGGCCAGCACCCGGCCCGCGCGCTCGCGGTCGAACTCGCCCGTCCAGGTGCCGACGAGTACGGCGGCGACGGCGTTGCCGGCGAAGTTGGTCAACGCCCTGGCCTCGGACATGAACCGGTCGATGCCGACGATGAGGCCGACGCCGTCGACCAGTTCGGGCCGGTGCGCCTGCAGGCCGCCCGCCAGCGTGGCCAGCCCGGCGCCGGTCACGCCCGCGGCCCCCTTGGACGCGATCATCATGAACACCAGCAGCGCCACCTGCTCGCCGAACTCGAGCGGCGAGCCCGTGGCCGTGGCGATGAACAGCGTGGCCATGGTCAGGTAGATGGCGGTGCCGTCGAGGTTGAAGGAGTAGCCGGTCGGCACGGTGATGCCCGCGACCGTCCTGCTCACGCCGAGATGCTCCATCTTGGCGATGAGCCTGGGCAGAGCCGTCTCCGACGACGAGGTCGACAGGATGAGCAGGAACTCGCGGCCGAGATAGCGCAGCAGCCCCCACAGGTTGATCCTGGCCACCAGCCACAGGATGGCGCCGAGCACGACGCCGACGAACAGCACGCAGGTCACGTAGGGCACGGCCAGGGCCGTGGCGCTCAGTGTGGCGGCCTCTCCGGACGTGCTGGACGCCCTCGGCGACCCCGACCCGTCGGGGCGGCTGCAGCCGTACGCGGAGCGGGTGCGCGGCGCGACCGGCGTCGACTTCATCACGATCATGCGGCCGGACGGCACACGCTACACGCACCCCGACCCGGCCAGGATCGGCGGGCGGTTCCTCGGGCACACCGGGCGGGCGCTGGCGGGCGAGACGGTCACCGAGACGTACACGGGCACGCTCGGGCCGTCCAAGCGGGCGGTCACCCCCGTCATGGCGGGCGGCCGGGTGCGGGCACTGGTGAGCGCCGGCATCACGATCGACAGGATCAGCGCCAGGCTGCTCGACCGGCTCCCCTGGGCCGGGCTCGTCGTGGCGCTGGCGCTCGGCCTGGGCGCGGCGGGGACGTGGCTCGTCACCGCGCGCCTGCGCCGCCAGACGCACGGGCTCGGGCCGGTGGAGCTGGGCCGCATCCACGGCCACCACGACGCCGTGCTGCACGCGGTCAGGGAGGGGCTGCTGCTCGTCGGCAAGGACGGCGCCCTGACGTTGTGCAACGACGCCGCCCGGCACCTGCTCCGCCTGCCAGCGGATGCCGAAGGGCGGCACGTGGCCGAGCTGGGCCTGGCGGAGTTGGCGGCCGGCGGGGAGGAGCGCGTCCGCCTGGCCGGCGACCGGGTCCTCGCCGTCAACGTCGCCGCGAGCGAACTGGGCACGGTGGTGACCGTACGCGACCACACGGAGCTGCAGGCGCTGACCGGTCAGCTCGACGCCGAGCGCGGTTTCGCCGACTCGCTGCGCTCTGCCGCGCACGAGGCGGCCAACCGGCTGCACACGGTCGTCACGCTGGTGGAACTGGGCCGTACGGAGGAGGCCGTGGCGCTGGGGACGGCGGAGCTGCGGGCCGCGCAGGAGCTGACCGACCGGGTGGTGGGCGCGGTGCGCGAGCCGGTGCTGGCGGCACTGCTGCTGGGCAAGAGCGCAGAAGCCGCCGAGCGCGGCATCGAGCTGGTGATCACGCAGGACAGCGAGCTCGACGACCCCGGCCTGGATCCGCGCGAGCTCGTCACGATCGTGGGCAACCTGATCGACAACGCGATTGACGCGGCCGGACGGGTGGAGGTGCATCTGAGCGCGGACGAGCGGGGCCTGCTGATCCGGGTGGCCGACGACGGGCCCGGGCTGACCGGGCAGGAGGCGTTCGAGAAGGGATGGACGACCAAGGGCGACGGACGCGGGCTCGGCCTGGCGCTGGTGGGCCAGGCGGTGCGGCGGCTGGGCGGTTCCATCGAGGTGGCGGGGTCGGTGTTCACCGTGCGCCTGCCCGCACCGGCGGCGGGGAGGGAACGATGATCTCCGTACTGGTGGTGGAGGACGAGGAGATCACCGCCGAGGCCAACCGCATCTACGTGGGGCGGGTGCCGGGGTTCGAGGTGGCGGGCGTGGTCAGGTCGGGCGGTGAGGCGCTGCGGTTCCTGCGCGGGCGGCAGGTGGACCTCGTCCTGCTCGACCTGTACCTGCCGGACATGCACGGGCTGGAGGTGGTGCGGGCGGTGCGCGCGGGCGGGCTCATGTGCGACGTGATCGCCGTCACGTCCGCGCGCGACCTGGCCATGGTCCGTTCCGCGGTGTCGCTCGGCATCTCCCAGTACCTGCTCAAGCCGTTCACCTACGCGGCACTGCTGGAGAAGCTCACGCGTCACGCCCGGTTCAAGGACGAGGCGGGCCTGGCCATCGGGCAGGGCGACGTGGACCGCGTGCTGGGCACCCTCAGGGGCAGTTCGGAGCTGTCGAAAGGCCTGGCGAGGGACACGCTGGACGCCGTGGCGGCGCGGCTGCGCGGGGAACCGGACGGCATGGCCGCGCAGGCCGTGGCCGACGCCGTCGGAGTGTCCAGGGTGACCGCGCGCCGCTACCTGGAACACCTGGTGGAGCTGGGGGTGGCCGAGCGCGCGCCGCGGTACGGAGGGGTGGGCCGGCCAGAGTTGCTCTACCGGATCCCCATGGAAAGTTAATGGCAGTGACGCTGGCCGTTCAACCCGGCCTTCTAGCTTCTGGGTGCGATCCCACGTACCGAGGAGACCCACCGTGCGAGTCCTGGCCGTAGTTCCCGCCCGCGGAGGTTCGACGGGCGTTCCCCTGAAGAACCTCGCCCTGGTCGGGGGCGTCCCCCTGGTCACCCGCGCCGTACGGGCGTGCCTGCGCGCCGACCTCGTGGACGAGGTCGTGGTCAGCACCGACCACGCGGGCATCGCCGAGACCGCCAGGCTGGCGGGCGCGACCGTGGTGGTCCGGCCCGAGGAGCTGAGCGGCTCGACGGCCTCCAGCGAGTCGGCGGTGCTGCACGCGCTCGACGCCCTCGGCGCCGACCCCGAGGTCGTGGTGCTCGTGCAGTGCACGAGCGCGTTCATCGACCCCGCCGACCTGTCGGCGGCGGTGCGCAGGGTGCTGGACGGCCAGGCCGACTCTGTCGTGTCGGGGCTGCCGACGCACGAATTCCTATGGACGGCGGCCGGCGGGGGCATCAACCACGACCCCGCTGTCAGGCCGCGCCGCCAGGACCGCGAGCCCCAGTTCCGCGAGAACGGCGCCTTCTACGTCATGCGCACCTCCGGCCTGCGCGAGCGCGGCCACCGCTTCTTCGGCGAGGTCGCCGTGCAGCCGGTGCCGCCGCAGCACGCCATCGAGATCGACAACCCCGAGGACCTGGAGCTGGTACGCGCGCTGGCGCCGTTCCTCGACGGGCCGGAGCCGGTCGACGTGGACGCGGTCATCACCGACTTCGACGGCGTGCACACCGACGACCGCGCCTACGTCGACTCGGAGGGCCGGGAGATGGTCCTGGTCAGCCGCTCCGACGGGATGGGCGTGTCGCTGCTGAAGCGGTCGGGCGTGAAGGTGCTGGTGATGTCCACCGAGCGCAACCCGGTGGTGGCCGCCCGCGCCCGCAAGCTGGGCGTGCCGGTGCTGCAGGGGCTGGCCGACAAGCGCACCGTGCTGCGCGACTGGCTGGACATCGAGGGCCTCGACCCGGCCAGGGTCGCCTACGTCGGCAACGACGTCAACGATCTGGGCCCGATGGCCGAGGTCGGCTGGCCGGTCGCGACGCCCGACGCGCACCCGCGCGTGCGCGCCGCCGCCCGCGTGGTGCTGACCAGGCCCGGCGGGTCGGGGGCGGTGCGTGAGTTGTGCGACCGGGTCGTGGCCGCCCGTCCTGCGGCTCCGGTGGCGGAGGCGAGGGCGGAGCGCAGGCTCGGCCCGGTGAGCATCGGCGACGTGCCGGTAGGCGACGGCGAGCCCGTCTACGTGATCGGCGAGATCGGCATCAACCACAACGGCGACCTCGACATCGCCCGCCGCCTCATCGACGTGGCGGCCGACGCGGGCTGCCAGGCGGTCAAGTTCCAGAAGCGCACCCCGTCGATCTGCGTGCCCGAGGAGCAGAAGGGGCAGATCCGGCAGACGCCGTGGGGCGAGATGACGTACCTGGAGTACAAGGAGCGGACCGAGTTCGGTCACGACGAGTACCGCCAGATCGCGAAATACTGCGACGAGCGGGGGCTGCACTGGTTCGCCTCTCCGTGGGACGTGCCGTCGGTGGAGTTCCTGGAGGAGATGGACGTCCTGGTGCACAAGGTGGCCTCGGCCGGCGTCGCCGACCACGAGCTGCTGCGCGTCCTGGCCGCCACCGGCAAACCGGTCATCCTGTCGACCGGCATGTCGACGTTGACGGAGATCGACCAGGCCGTCGAGATCCTCGGCACCGGCAAGCTGATCATGATGCACGCGACGTCCACGTACCCGCTGCCTCCCGAGGAGGCGAACCTGCGCACGATCACCACCCTGAAGGAGCGCTACGGGGTGCCCGTCGGGTACAGCGGGCACGAGCGCGGCCTGCAGATCTCGCTGGCCGCCGTGACGCTCGGCGCGGTCTGCGTGGAGCGCCACATCACGCTCGACCGCACCATGTGGGGCTCCGACCACGCGGCCTCGCTGGAGCCGGCGGGACTGGAGCACCTCGTACGCGACATCCGCATCATCGAGCAGGCCATGGGCGACGGCGTCAAGCGCGTCTTCCCCGGCGAGGAGGCCCCCAAGGCCCGCCTGCGCCGGGTGACGGTCTGACGTCCCCGGCAGGAGACCGCACGTTGATCACTCTTTCCGTCGTCGTCCCCGTGCGGGACGGCGAGCGGTACATCGCCGACGCGCTGGCCTCGCTGTGCCGCAACGCCCGGCGCGACTTCGAGTTCATCGTCGTGGACGACGGGTCGAAGGACGCCACGGGCGACATCGTCGAGGACTTCCTCCTCGACCTGCCCGGGCTGAGCGTGCTGCGCAACCGCACTCCCGTGGGGCTGGCCGACGCGCGCAACGCGGGCCTGTCGGCCGCCTCCGGCCGGTACGTCACGTTCATGGACGGCGACGACTGGCTGGCCCCCGGCTATCTCGCGAGGCTCGTCGAGGCCGTGGAGGGGCTCGGGTGCGACTTCGTACGCACCGACCACGTCCAGGTCGAGGGCCGCAAGCGGGTGGTGCACCGGGCCCCGCTGGCCGCCCCGAGGGGTACGGTGCTCGACGCGCGCGGCTCCATCATGCCCGCCGGGGTGCGGACCATGGTGGACTACCCGTACGCGTGGGCCGGGATCTACCGGCGTTCCCTGGGCGACCTGCTGCACTTCCCCGGCTCGCTGCACACCGCCGAGGACCGCCCGTGGATCTGGCGGCTGCACAGGGAGGCCGCCACGTTCGCCGTGGTGTCGCTGGCCGGCGTGTTCTACCGGCGCCTGGTGTCCGGGTCGCTGACGCAGGTGGGCGACGAGCGTCAGCTGCACTTCTTCGACGCGTTCGAGCTGGTGTTCAAGGACCTGGAGCGGGAGTTCCTGCCCAAGGCGGTGCGGAACTTCTGCGCGCTGCTGGCCCACCACCTGGACATCGGCGACCGTCTCACGCCCGAGCTGCGCGCCCGCTTCGAGGAGCGCGGCGCCGAGATGGTGGGCAGGCTGCCCCCTGACCTGGTGACGGAGTCGGTGGCGCGGATGGCCTGCGAGCGCGAGGCCCTGCTGCGGGCCCTGGTGCCCGGCCTGCCCCCCAGCCCGCACATCCGGGTCCGCCGTGACCGGGAGGAGCCCCAGTGAAAGTCTTCTACGCCTCCACGCTGTTCGGAGCGATGTCCCTGGCCGCGGCCGTGGACGACGGCCGGTTCGGCGCGGGCCGGCGCGTGCTCGTGGTGTCCGACAACGCGGCCGTGCCCGAGGTGACGGCACCGCTCGACGAGTCGCCCGGCTTCGCGCCGCTGCGCGGCCGCTTCGACCAGGTCGTCTCGTGGAACGAGCTCATCGCCCCCCTGCATCCGTCCGACTGGCGGGCGCGCGTCATCGAGGTGCCGATGCTGGAGCGCCTCATCCGTTCCCACTGGGGGCTGGACGGGGTGGAGGAGCTGGTGCTGGAGTCGATCGCGGTGCCGCCCGCCCGTACGATCGCGGGGCTGGTGCGCGACTGCCCGATCACCGTCTACTCCGACGGGCTGATGAGCTACGGCCCGACCCGCGACCCGCTGCCCGCCGAGATCTTCCGCCGCGTCGGGCGGCTGCTCCACCTGGACCTCGTGCCGGGCCTGAGGCCGCTGCTGCTCAGCGAGTACGGCGTCGCGCCCGAGATCCTGCCCGGCGAACGTTTCCTCGCGGTGCTGGACGAGGTGTCCGCCGCCACGCCCGCCCCGCCGCACGGTCAGGCGATGATCCTCGGCCAGTACCTGTCGGCGCTGGAGATCGTCACGCCGGAGGAGGAGGCCGCGCTGCACGAGACGATGCTGGCGGCGCTGGCCGCCCGCGGCTACACCGACGTCGTGTTCAAGCCGCACCCGGCCGCCGGGCGCCGGCACGCCAGGATGCTGCGGGCGGCCGCCGCGCCCTTGGGGGTGAGCCTGTCGGTGGCCGCCGGAAACGTGCCCGCCGAGGTGTGCTTCGCGGCGCTGCGGCCCGAACTGGTCGTGGGCTGCTTCTCCACGGGGCTGATGACCGCGCGGCGCTACTTCGGGCTGCAGGTCGCGTCGTACGGCACCGGCATGGTGCTGGAGCGGCTGACGCCGTACGAGAACAGCAACAGGATCCCGGTCACGATCGTGGACGCGCTGCTGCCGCGGTTGTCGGAGGAGGGCGTGATCGAGCGGCCGCCCACCCTCGACCTCCCCGGCCTCGTACGGACGGTGGGCTACTGCATGCAGGCCGACACCTACCCCGAGCTGCGGCCGGAGACCATCACGTTCGACGCCCGCTACTTCAAGCGCAGGCGGCTCGAGGCGCTGGACCTGGTGGCACCGCCCGCCAGGCCCACCGCGCTGACCAGGCTGCGCAGGAAGCTCAGATCAGGGATCTGAGCATCCCTCACAGCGCTCAGGACAGGGCTTTCAGATAGCGGCGCATGCGGCGCTTGGCGCGGTAGCCCGCCCGCACCATCGTGGGATGGAGCTCCACCCGCAACCGGGCCTTGCGCCGGGCGGCGGCGTGCTCAGGCCCGTCCAGCAGCGACCGGGCCGGCTCGCCCGGCCGGGCCCTCACCAGCCCGGCCAGCAGCTCCGACCAGTCGCCGCGCTCCGGCGGGTGGAAGTAGTTGGCCGCGCACCACTCGGCCGCGGCGGCGCGGAAGTCGCCCTTGGCCAGGTCGTCCAGTGTGCCCAGCAGGCCGCTGCCCTCGAACACCAGGTTGATCATCTGGGCGCTGACGCCGAAGTCGCTCAGGACCAGTGAGGGTACGCCGAGCGCGATGGCCTCCAGCGCCGCCGTCGAACTCACCGTGACGAACCCGGCCGCCCGCGTCAGCTGGTCGTGCATCGACCCGGCGGCGAAGGTGAGCCGCCCCGGCTCGCCCATCTCCCGCCACAGCCGCTGGTAGTGGTGGCGTTCGTTGTGCGTCTGCCGCTCGTCCTCCAGGGCGCGCAGCTTGACCACCACGTCCAGCTCCGGCCGTCGCCCAGCGAGCTCGGCCAGGGCCAGCAGGATTCGCTCGCGCTCCTCGCGCGGGCGCGGCACCTTGGCCTGGGTGGCGAACACGATCCTGTTCCCGCCCCCGGCGACCGCGCCGGGACGCAGGAACGGCAGCCTGGCCAGGCCGACCGCTCCGCCCCCGCCGAGCCGGCCGGCGATGTCGCGGAACTCGGCCACCTCCCGCTCGCTGTGCACCACGAACAGGTCGCAGCCGCTGCGGAACAGCCACGCCTTCTCCGTGGCCGGCACCGAGATGCCCGGCAGCCCGCTGACGAACACGGGCCTCGGCGTCAGCCCCGCGAACACGTCGGAGACCAGCACGTCCACCACCGGGCCCGTGCAGGCCACGAGGATCACGTCCGGCCGCGTGCGCTCGGCCAGCCGGCGCACCGACCGCGCCGACATCACCGGCGGCCCGATCGGCGGCCCGATCGGTGGCCCGGTCAGTGGCCCGGTCAGTGGCCCGGTCAGTGGCGGGGCCGGTGCGCCGCTCCCCGGGCCGTCCGCGGGCCCGCTCACCGCCGCGGCGATCTGCTCGGGCGAGGGCGCGATCGGCGTCCGCACCACCGCCAGCTCCGTCACGCAGCCCGCGGGCAGGTCGCCGAGCAGGCAGGCAGCCCACTTCAGGTACGAGTCGGAGTCGGCAACCGCCAGCACTCTCACCCGGTCACTCCAGTCAAATGCGAGCGCAGGGCGGGTTCCGCCCTGCTGGTCCACCAGTCATCGGGAACGTTCACGGGCTCGATGGCGACACCGCGCGGACTGAGCAGCACCCGCAGCGAGGTGATCGCCGTCGAGGGGAGGCTGAGGACGCGCTGGCCCGCGTCCAGCCCGCGCAACGTCAGCTCGGCGGGCGCGCCCGCGTCGTGCACGGTGATGCCGGGACGCTCCCGGATCAGGGCCACGTCGACGGGGTCCTCGCGGCGGTGCGGGTAGTAGGCGAGCGGCTCCCGCGCCGCCAGCTCGGTCAGCCAGCGCAGATAGTGGTCGCGGTGCACGAGGCCGTTCCTGACGAGCGAGGTGCCGAGCACGACCGTGCGCTCGGCCGGCCCCTGCGTGCTGGGCGGCTGGGCGCGCAGCCAGGCGAAGTCGTGGCGTACGAGATCGACGCCGGTACGGCGGACGGCGGCGGCCAGGTCGTCGGCCACGGGCAGCGCGGTGAAGACGGAGACGTCGCTCACGCGCAGCCGCAGGGCGGCCGCCAGGCCGAGCGCGGAGCGCGGCGCGGTGGGCTTGGCGCGGGCCCGCAGCAGCGGCCGCCGGGGCCCGGCGGCCAGCAGTTCCAGCAGCCGCAGCGTGGCCAGCCCGTCGTCGACGATGACGATGCGTCCCGAGGTGAGCCCGGTGCCGGAGGTGAGCCAGCGCAGCTGGACCTTGCCGGAGAAGGCGTCGCCGACGGCGTGCACGCGCCTCGGCATGGCGTCGCGCGGTTCCGCGAGTTCGAGCCCGTCGGGCAGCCCGAGCGCGCGCAGCTCCCGGCGGGTCGCCTTCAGCGGGCGAAGCCCCGCCCGCGGCACGACGGCCGTGGCGGGCCCGAGGAGCCCGGCGTGGTGGGCCTCGACGGCGCACAGCATCTGGAGCGGGGACTCCACCCAGGCCGACGCCTGTTCGACCACTCCAGTCCTCCCAGCCGGGTGATGGCGCGTTCACGACCGCTTCAAGCTAGCCCGGCCGCCTTAAGCGGCCAGAAACGGTACGTGAACAATGGGACCCATGAACTCGCTCATGCTCAACACCGACGGCGTCCAGATCCCGCAACTCGGCTTCGGCGTCTGGCAGGTCCCCGCCGACGAGGCCGAGCAGGTGGTGGCGACGGCGCTGCGGGCCGGCTACCGGCACATCGACACCGCCGCCGCCTACGGGAACGAGGAGGGCGTGGGGCGTGCCGTGCGCGCGTCCGGCCTGCGCCGCGAGAAGGTGTTCGTCACCACCAAGCTGGCCAACGCCGACCACGCCCGCGCGGAGGAGGCCTTCGACGAGAGCCTGGCCCGGCTGGGGCTCGACTACGTCGATCTCTATCTCATCCATTGGCCGGTGCCGAAGCAGGACAAGTACGTCCAGGCGTGGAAGGCGATCGAGAAGATCCACCGTGACGGGCGGGCCAAGGCCATCGGCGTGTCCAATTTCACGGCGGGCATGCTCACCCGGCTGATGAACGAGACCGACATCGTGCCCTCCATCAACCAGATCGAGCTCCATCCCTACTTCCAGCAGCGGGAGACGCGGGCCTTCCACGAGGCCAACGGCGTCCTCACGGAGGCGTGGAGCCCGCTCGGCCAGGGCCGGGGGCTGCTGGAGGATCCGGCGCTGGCGCTGCTGGCGGACAAGCACGGCAAGACGCCCGCGCAGATCGTGCTCCGGTGGCACCTGCAGCTCGGCAACGTCGTCATCCCGAAGTCGGTGACGCCGTCGCGGATCGCGGAGAACATCGACGTGTTCGACTTCATCCTCGATCCGGAGAGCATGGCCGCCGTCGGCGCGCTGAACAGGGGCCTTCGCTACGGTGGTGATCCTGACACGTTCAACGTGATCTGATGCGTCTAGCATCGTCCGCGTGCGCGATTTCACATGGGGCATAGCGGCGACGGGCGTCATCGCGCGGACCGTCGGGGCGGCGATCGTGGCGGAGCCCGGGATGCGGGTGGGCGCCGTCGGCTCCCGGAATCCGGAACGGGCGCGGGCCCTGGCCGCCGCGCTGGGCGCGGAGTCGGCGTACGGCTCCTATGAGCGGCTGTGCGCCCACCCGGCGGTCGACGCGATCTACGTGGCGACGCCGCACACCGAGCACCTGCGGGTCGCGCAGGCCGCCATCGCCGCGGGCAAGTCCGTGTTGTGCGAGAAGCCGCTGGCCGCGACCGTGGGCGACGCCGAGAAGATGGTACGCATGGCGCGCGAGGCCGGCGTGTTCCTCATGGAAGCCATGTGGATGCGGTTCAACCCGCTGATCAGGCTCATCGCCACCGACTCGCGCTTCGGGGAGATCCGCTCCGTGCAGGCCAGTTTCGGCTTCGCCATGCCCTACGACCCGGCGCACCGGCTGTGGGCCCCGGAGCTGGGCGGCGGCGCGCTGCTCGACCTGGGCGTCTACCCGTTCGGCCTGGCCCAGCTGCTGCTCGGCATGCCCACCGGCCTGCGCGTCACGGGCTCGCTGGCGCCGAACGGAGTTGACGCGGAGGCGGCCGGGATGTTGCTCTATCCCGGCGGCAGAAGGGCTTTCGTGGAGACCTCCTTGCTGGGGAATTACCCGAACCAGGCCTGCGTTGTAGGTACGCAGATGCGGGCGGACATCCATGCGCCGTTCTGGGCGCCCGAGCGGATCGTCCTCACCGGGCCCTCCATGGAGCCGGAGGAGCATGTGCTCGATCCGGCCGACAACGGTTACGCCGGTGAGCTCCGCGAGGTCCGCGCCGCCACGGCCGAGGGCAGGACCGAATCCTCGATCATGCCCCTTGACGAATCCCTTGCCATGCTCGGGCTTCTGGCCGACGCTCGCAGGCAAATCGCCTAGCTGGGCTTTATGTAGTTGTAATCCTCTTGCCTCATGTATTACCTTATGGGGCATCTCAAGGCATACGTCCGGTTTGTCCGGCTATGTCTGACCATCGCAACAAGATCACAGGATCGTCCTGTGACCGCTGAATCCGCATCACGCGGAACCGGGGACCCACGTCCTTTGGGGTGAATCGGCACCTTGGTGCCGTAGGGCAGCTTCCACGCCCGAACCCGTCAGCTAACCCGGTAAGCGGCATGGAAGCAAGGAGTTATCCCCTCGATGGCCACGTTCCGACTTACCGCTGTCCCCAAGCGCACCATCGCCCGCGCCGCACTCGGCGCCACCGTCCTCGCCTCGGCCTTCGGCGTGAACGTCGCCGCCGCCAACGCCGACACCCCTCCCGGCGACAGGCCGGCCGCCGTCTCGCCGGTCACCGAGTCCAAGAAGCGCGCGGCCGAGGAGACCAAGGTCAATGTGACCGCCTCCCAGGTTCTGGACTTCGCCAAGTCCCAGGTCGGCGTCTCCGAGAACGCCGCCGGTGGCGGCACCCCGTACCAGCAGTGGTACGCCAACTCGCAGCGCGCCGCCGAGACCGTCGCCCGTGACGGGGGCGAGCCGGCCGCCTACCTGAACGCCGCCTGGTGCTCGATGTTCGTCTCCTGGGTCGGTGAGCAGACCGGCGCCCGTCCGCAGGTCGGCTGGGACGCCTACACCGTCGCCCACGCCAAGTGGTTCGCCGCCAACGACCGCTTCGGCACCGAGGCCAAGCCTGGCGCCGTGGTGTTCTTCTCCTGGGACGGCGGCAAGGACATCAGCGACATCCAGCACGTCGGCTTCGTCGTGAAGGACAACGGCGACGGCACCATCTCCACGATCGAAGGCAACACCGGCAACGGCAAGGTCGAGGAGCGTACCCGTCCGACCTCCGAGGTCGTCGGCTACGGCTACCCCGAGTACGCCGCCTGATCCCGGCCCCCCGCGTACGAGCGCGCGTCCGGCATGGACGCGCGCTCTCGCGCGTCCGGTCAGCCCTCGCCGTCCCGCTGAACCGCGTGCAGCCCGGCGTAGCGGCCGTGAAGGGCCATGAGCTCGTCGTGGCTCCCCTGCTCGGCGATCCGCCCGGCCTCCAGCACCACGATCAGGTCGGCCACGCGCACCGTCGGGAAGCGGTGGGTGATCAGGAGGGTGATGGCCGCACGGTGGCGGCGGGCGGCCTGCGCGTACCGGGCGAAGAGCGCGCTCTCCGCGGGCGCGTCCAAGGAGGCGGTCGGCTCGTCGAGCACGAGCAGCAGCGGCTCCTCCCGCATCGAGGCGCGCGCCAGCGCCAGCCTCTGCCACTGTCCGCCGGACAACTTCACTCCACCCGCGAAGCTGTCGCCCAGCTCGGTGCCCAGGCCTTCCGGCAGCCCGGCCACCACCTCCGTGGCGCCGGCCCACCCCAGCGCCCGGTCCACGGCGGCGCGGTCGCCCATGCGGGGCAGGTCACCGATGCCGACGGTCTCCGCGGCGGTGAGCTCGAACGGCACCCAGTCCTGGAACACGGCGCTGATCCGGCGCCGCCAGCGCCCCGGGGGCACGTCGCGGAGCGGGACTCCGTCCAGCAGGATCTCCCCGCCCGTGGGCTGGTACAGGCCGCACAGCAGCTTGGCCAGCGTGGTCTTGCCCGAGCCCGGCGATCCGACCAGCGCGACGGTCGCGCCGGCGGGCAGGCGGAGGTCGATCCCGCGCAGCACAGGCTTCATGGTGCCGGGGTAGGTGAACGACACGTCCCGCAGCGTGATGCCGTAGCTGAGGCTTCCGGGCAGCTCGGCCCCTCCGGCCTCGTCCGCGGGGGGCCTACGGGTCCGGGCGTAGGCGCGCAGCCAGGCGAGGCGCCCGGCGGCGCGCAGGCCGGCGGCCACCGACCCCACGTGGAAGGCCAGCCGTGAGGCCTGGGTGACGAACTGCACCCCGACCGTGGCGACCAGGACCACGTCGCCGGCCGTGGCCTGCCCCCGGGCGGCCAGCCACGCCGTGCAGCCGAGCGCTGACACGTACCCGGCGAGGAACGTGCCGGACCCGGCGAACGTGAGCAGCGCGGCGCGGAGCCTGGCCCGCGACAACCCCGCCGACACCTCCTCCCACCGCTGCGCCGCCATCGCCTCCAGGGCGGGCGCGGCGCGGGCGAGCCGTACCTCCTTGGCCGTCCCCGGCGTGGTAACGGACTCGGACAGGTGCTCCTCCAGCCTGGCCGTCTCGGCGGTGCGCTCGACGGCCGCGTCGACGTGGCGGGCCGCGCGGCCGCGTACCAGCAGCGACGGCAGCACGGCTCCGCCCAGCAGCAGCGTGAGCAGCGGATGCACGGCGGCCACGAGCACGACGCCGAGCCCGATCTGCACGGCGTGCTCGCCGACCAGCGCGAGCGCCCACACCGCGAAGTACAGCTGCCGGCTCTCCTCACGCAACGTGGCCAGCCTGTCCAGGTACGCGGGCCGCTCCAGATGCTCGATGGTGGGCACACCTGAGGAGAGGGTGAGGATCTCCTCCTGCACGGCAAGGCCCATGCGCTCCCCCAGCTCCTCCATCAGCGTCAGCTCCGCGCGGCCGAGCGCCACGCCCGTGGCCAGCGCGGCCCCTGCGGCCAGGCCCCACCACGAGGCCCGCACGCCGTCGCCCGCGGTGGCGGCGTCGGTGAGCGCGCGCAGGAAGACGCCGACCATGCCGTGGCTGACGGCGCCGAGGGCGAGGAAGACGGTCAGGGTGAGAAAGGCCCGCCGGTCGGTGCGCCAGGCCAGCCCCACCAGCGTGCGCAGGGTCGCGGTCACCGGCTCGTCCCCGCGGTCAGGGCGGTCTGGAGGCGGTGCCAGCGCGCGTAACGGCCGCCCATCGCCAGCAGCTCGGCGTGGCCGCCCTGCTCGGCTATGGCGCCGCCGTCGAGGACGACGATGCGGTCCGCCCGGCGTACGGTGGCGAAACGGTGCGAGATGAGCACCAGGGTGCGCCCGCGCGTACGCTCCAGCAGCCGCTCGAACACCTCCTGCTCGGCCCGCGCGTCCAGGTGGGCGGTGGGCTCGTCGACGATCAGGATGCGCCGGCCCGCGTCGAGGGCGTACACCGCCCTGGCCAGCGCCACCTTCTGCCACTGCCCGCCGGACAGGTCCCGCCCGCCCGTGAACGAGCGCGACAGCGGCGTGTCCAGCCCTTGGGGAAGCCCTTCGAGCAGGTCGAGCGCGTCGACGGCGGCGAGCGCGGTCAGCACGTCGGCGTCCGTCCACTCCTGCTCGGGCGCGCCAAGGCGGACGTTGTCCCGCAGCGGCAGCGGGTAGCGGGCGAAGTCCTGGAAGACCACGGCGGCGTCCCCTGCGGTGCCGACGGCGCCGCTCTGAGGGGTGTACAGGCCGGTGAGCAGCTTGACCAGGGTGGTCTTGCCCGCGCCGTTCAGCCCGACCACGGCCAGCCGCTCGCCCGGCCGCACCCGCAGGTCCAGCTCCTTGAGCACCGGCTCCGCCCGGCCGGGATAGCCGAAGGTCACCCTGACCAGCGCAAGCTCCTCGGCGGCCGGCTCGGCGGGCTCCTCGGCGGGCTCCTCGGCTGCCGTGGCGGTGGGGGCGGCGGTGAGGGGCTGGTCCAGCACGCGCATTGCCGCCTCGTACGGCTTGCTCCCGTGGGCGATCTCGAACATCTGGTGCCCGCCCGCGCCGTACGCGAGGACCAGCAAGGCTGCCAGCACGCTCTGGGCCAGGGCGACGGCCGTCAGCGTGCCGGCGGCGGTCAGCCAGGCCAGCGCCCCGAACGTGCCGGCGGCGCCGGCCAGTTGCAGCGCCAGCACGACGCCGTACCCGTGCACGACGGCGCGGCGTCCGCGCGCCTGCGGGGTCACGAACGCGCGCATGGCGGCGACGTACCGGCCGATGAGGAATCCGTCCACGCCGAAGACGCGGACCTCCTTGGCCGCGCGGGGGCCGCCGGTGAGCTCGGCCAGGTAGCCTGCCCGGCGCAGGCGCAGGACCTGCTCGGGGCTGTCGGCCAGGGACTCCACGCCGCCAGGGCCGACGAGCATCGCGGCGATGCGGTGGTTCTGCGCGGCCGACAGGGCCAGCGCGGCCGCGGCCACCCACCACACGTGCGCGGCCAGCACGGCGGCGCCGAACAGCGCCGCCGCCGCCCGGCTCGCCTCTCCGGCCCGCGCAACCGCCGCCATGCCCGCCGTCCTGCCGCGGTGCCCGGTCAGCGCCAGCCGTACGTCGGCCTGCACCTGAGGGTTCTCCAGCCGCGCCAGCGGCATGGCCGTCGCGGCGGCTCGCACCCTCGCGCGCAGCACGCCGTCGATGCGCCGGGCGGCGGCGGCCCCGGCCGGTTCCCGCAGCGCCGCGCAGAACTCCTGCCCCAGCAGGGCGAGCAGCAGCGCGGCGACCTCGGTGGCGCCACCGTGGTCGATCAGCCGGCCGAGCGGGATCGTGCTGAGCGGCCCGAGCACCGCCGCGCCCACGCTGAACACCCCCAGGGGGAGGAACCGACGGGATCCGGCCAGCGGCAGCAGCCGGACCAGACTCATAGCAATCCAATGCGCTCACATTGACCTGACATGCCGCCCACCGTAACGCGGCGACGCCGCACCGGTCAAACCCATGCGATCACATCGAGATAGCAACGGGCCGGACCAGCGGTGCTCCGCGGCCGAGCGGTGGCTCGTCGAGCGAGGGGCGCGCGCTCGCGTCCGCCCAGGCGTTTGAGCGTGTCGGGTTTGCGAGGGCATTCCGTTACGGAGAGTATCCAACTGTGAGGAAGGCGAAATGTCCCGCCCCGGGGACGAGCGCGGGAGAGACGCCTGACCGGCCGGCCGGGGAGGGCAGGTGAGGGGAGGGCTGCGGTGGCTCGCCGACAAGCTGTTCCCGCCTGGCGCCAACCGGCACGACACCGTGCCCACCCTGCTGGTCGTGCTGACCGTCGTGACAGGCATCGTCGACGCCGTCAGCTTTCTCGCCCTGGGCGGCGTCTTCAGCGCCAACATGACCGGCAACATCGTCTTTCTCGGCTTCGCGCTGGCCGGCGAGGAGCGATTGTCGTTGTGGGGATCGCCGGTGGCCCTCGTGGCCTTCACGGCGGGCGCCTGGGTCACGGGGCGGGCGACCCGGCGGGCGGCCGAGCCGCGCCGGGCTTTCGTCCTGCTCACCGCCGTGCACGCGCTGCTCGTGGCGGCCGCCATGGTGACGGCCGAGCTCGCCGGACATCGCGAGCCGCCGGGGCGGGCCGCCCTCATCGCGCTGCTCGCCTGCGGCATGGGCATGCAGAGCGCGTCCGTACGCGAGCTGTCCGTGCCCGACATGAACACGAACGTCCTGACGACCACCCTCACCGCGCTCTTCGCCGAAGGTCCGGGACGAGACGCACTGCGCCGGTCCGCCGGCATCGCCGCCATGTTCGCGGGGGCGTTGGGGGGCGCCGCGCTGCACGTCACCACCGGTCCGGTGCCCGCGCTCGCCGCCGCCACGGTCCTGCTCGCGGTCGTCGCCTTCGCGGCCCGCTCCGTCCGGTTACGGCCGCGCCGGATGCGCCGTGCACGGCCGTACAGGGCGGGTCAGGGGCGGTCGGCGTCCGGATCGGTCGCTCTCATCGGCGGGTGTGTAGCATCGCGCAATAGTGTCCACATGCGTGTCGATCCGCGCCGGCGCCGTTCGACGCGTTGCATGACAAGCGGAACGGGACGGAAGGACCACACCGGTGAAATTCATGATCGTGGGCAAGAGCAACGCGGAGGTCGAGGCCGGGGAACTGCCCAGCCAGGAGCTCGTCGACAACATGCACGCCTTCAACGAGTCGCTGGTCAAGGCGGGGGTTCTGCTGGCGGCCGAAGGGCTCTACCCGAGCTCGTACGGGGCCCAGATCTCCTACAGCGACGGCAAGGCGACGGTGATCGACGGGCCGTTCGCCGAGGCCAAGGAGCTCATCGCCGGGTTCTGGCTGATCCAGGTCAAGTCCAGGGAGGAGGCCGTCCAGTGGGCGCTGCGCGTGCCGGTCCCTCCCGGGCACGAAGGGGTCGGGCTGGACGTGTGGCAGGTGTTCGACCCGTCGGACGTACCGGACGACACGATGCCGCCCCAGGTCCGGGAGCGCGAGCAGGCGCTGCGCGAGCGCCTCGGCGCCGACGAGCCGAGCGGCTGACGCCACCGCTGCCGGGGCCGCGCGACGTCACGCGCCCGCCCCGCCAAAGCACCTGACGGCATGCCCGCCGGCCCGAGCGCTCACCAACCGGACAGCCGACGGCGAGCGGTCCACCGGGGCGGGCGGCCGGCACGCTCCACACGCGGGATGACGCGCTGTCCCATCAGCCGGGCGGCTGACGGCTTGCCGCCTTGGGCCGTGCCGCGCGTCCTCGCGGAGCCCTTGGGCGGTGGCCGCGGTGGTGGGGCGCTGTGGCCGGACGCAGAGACCGGACCCGGAAACCAGACCCGGGCCGGAACGCCGGAGCGGACGAGGTGGGGGCGCGGCGGGGTGTGGTGAGTTGCCGGGCCGGGACGGTTACTGGTGTCATGGCCCGGTGACGGCTTCCGACACTCATCGCGCCATCGAGGCGGTCTGGCGGATCGAGGCGGCGAGGCTCATCGCCGGGCTCGCCCGGCTGGTGCGCGACGTCGGCCTGGCCGAGGAGCTGGCGCAGGACGCGCTGGTCGCCGCCCTGGAGCAGTGGCCGGAGTCCGGCGTGCCGCAGAACCCGGGCGCGTGGTTGATGACCGTGTCGAAACGCCGCGCCATCGACATGATCCGCAGGAACGAGCGGCTGGCGCGCAACCTGGCGGAGCTGGCCCACCGGCTCGAGGCGAGCGAGGAGCCGCCCGAGGTCGACGAGATCGAGGACGACCTGTTGCGGCTGGTGTTCACGGCCTGCCATCCCGCGCTGTCGATGGAGGCGCGGGTGGCGCTGACGCTGCGGGTGCTCGGCGGCCTGACCACGGAGGAGATTGCCAGGGCGTTCCTCGTCACGGAGTCCACGGTCGCCCAGCGGATCGTGCGGGCCAAGCGTACCCTCGCCGCCAAGCAGATCCCCTTCGAGGTCCCGCAGGGCGCCGAGCTGGCCGGGCGGCTCGCGTCCGTACTCGAGGTCATCTATCTGATCTTCAACGAGGGCTACTCGGCGACCGCCGGCGACGACTGGATGCGGCCGGGGTTGTGCGAGGACGCGCTCCGGCTGGGTCGCGTGCTGGCGGGCCTGATGCCGCAGGAGCCCGAGGTGAACGGCCTGGTGGCGCTCATGGAGCTGCACGCATCACGCTCGGCCGCCCGTGTGGGCCCCGACGGTGAGCCGATCCTGCTCCTGGAGCAGGATCGCACCCGCTGGGACCGGCTGCTCATCCGCCGGGGCCTGGCCGCGCTCGGCCGCGCGGAGGAACCGGGTGGGGCCCGCGGCCCCTACACCCTGCAGGCCGCCATCGCCGCCTGCCACGCCAGGGCGTTCGACCCCGACGACACCGACTGGGCACGCATCGCCGGCCTGTACGAGGAGCTGGCCGAGCTGTCGCGCTCCCCCGTGGTCGAGCTCAACCGCGCGGTGGCGCTCTCCATGGCGTACGGCCCGGCGGCAGGGCTCGGGCTGCTGGACCAGATCGTGGACGAGCCGTCGCTCAAGGACTACCACCTGCTGCCGAGCGTCCGTGGCGACCTGCTGGTCAAGCTGGGCCGGCTCGGCGAGGCGCTGGCGGAGTTCGAGCGGGCGGCGGGGATGACGCCCAACGCTCGCGAGCGGACGCTTCTGGAGACCCGCGCCGCCGCCTGCCGCGACGACCCGCCTGCCTGAGTCTCCCCCGACCGCTCTGCCGGGCTGCCCGGTCGGCTGTCCCGGCCGGTCGGGTGGCGCTTTGGGCTGAGCGGTCCGCGGGTGCATGGCGGTGCCCGGCGCCGGCCTCAGGCGAGTACGTGCGCGTGACATGCCCTTGATGCGACACAAAAGATGCCTCTTGTGATGGGAGCGCTCCCAATCAGCCCTTTGCGAGGTTTACACCTATAAATCCGATTGTTCAGTGATAAACCGCACCATTGGTAACGGTTACGTTTCGCGGGATTGACGCACAGAGCGGGCAAGTGCACCCTTTGTGGGAGCGCTCCCAAACATCCCACCGCGGTGGAACGCAAGGCCGCGGTGCATCTCCTGCACATTCACCCGAGAAGGGGCCCACCATGATGATCAGAAAACGTCGCGGCGGTCTCGCCGTGGCCTCGGTCCTGGCGGCGGCCGCGCTCGCCGTGGCCTCCTGCAGCTCCGACGCGCCCTCCACCGCGTCGGAGCCGGTCACCATCCGCCTGCAGACGTTCGGCGGCGGCAGCAACTTCGGCTACAAGAACGCCGTCGAGAAGTGGAACGCCGAGCACAAGGACATCCAGATCCAGCACGAGAACCTGACCGACCAGTTCGAGCAGCAGTACTGGCCGCAGATGATCCAGTGGTTGCAGGCCGGCAGCGGCGCGGGCGACGTCATCGGCATCGACGAGGGCGGCATGGGCCTGGCCAAGGCGCGCACCGAGTGGTGGGCCGACCTGAAGGAGCACGGTCTGGAGTCGCGCAAGGCCGACTACCTGCCGTGGAAGTGGGAGAACGGCGTGACGGCCGACGGCAAGCTGTTCGGCCTTGGCACCGACATCGGCGGCATGAGCCTCTGCTATCGCAAGGACCTGTTCGAGAAGGCGGGGCTGCCGACCGACCGTGACGAGGTCAGCGCGCTGTGGCCCACGTGGGAGGAGTACCTCGAGGTCGGCAAGCGGTTCCAGTCGAAGGTCAAGGACACCAAGTGGGCCGACGGCACCAACACGTTGTACCAGGTGGTGCTGTATCAGGAGGCGGCCAAGAACGGCAACGTGTCCTACTTCGACAAGGACAACAACCTGATCATCGACAAGAACCCGGCGGTCAGGACGGCTTTCGACTTCGTCGAGAAGCTGAGCAAGGATGGCCTGACCGCCAAGCTGCGCAACTTCTCCGACGAGTGGGCGACGGGCACCCAGAAGGGCGCGTTCGCCACGCTGGGCTGCCCGTCGTGGATGCTGGGCGCGGTCAGCGGCAACGCCGGCGACGAGGGCAAGGGCAAGTGGGACGTGGCCGCGGTGCCCGGCGGCGGCGGCAACTGGGGCGGCTCCTGGCTGGCCGTGCCCAAGCAGTCCAAGCACCCGAAGGAAGCGGCCATGGTCGCCGACTATCTGACGCAGGCGAAGACCCAGGCGAGCGTCTTCACCGACTTCGGCAACATGCCGAGCAACACCAAGGCCCAGCAGGACCCGGCGGTGCAGGGCGCGAAGAACGAGTACTTCAACGACGCGCCCATCGGTGAGATCTTCGCCAAGTCCGCCGCCAGCCTCCAGCCGGTCTTCCTGGGCGTGAAGCACGCCCAGGTCAAGAACGCCACCGAGGCGGTCATCCAGGGCATGGACGACGGCTCGGTCCCGTACGACAAGGCCTGGCAGCAGCTGGTCGACGACGCGGTGAAGGCCGCGGGCTGATTCTCGCGCCCGGCCCGCCAGGAGCGGGCCGGGCTTGTTGCCGCCGAAAGGTCTGTAATGAGCATCGACACCCTTCCACGGGCGACGCGGAGCGACAATCGCCGCGCCCGCCCGCCCGGCCGCCGCTGGCGTTCCCGCCTCGACATCAAGGCGATGCCGTACGCACTGGTGTCCCCGTATTTCCTGCTGTTCGCCGCCTTCGGGCTCTTCCCGCTGGCGTTCACGCTCTACTACTCGCTGTACGACTACGACCTGACCGGCACGACGGAGTGGGCCGGGCTGGGCAACTACACCGCGCTGCTGGGCGACGACGACTTCTGGCGGGCCACGGTGAACACGGTGGCCATGTTCCTCATCGCCACCGTCCCGCAGATGTTGCTGGCGTTGTTCCTGGCCAACGCCCTGAACAAGCGCATGCGCTTCCGGCTGGCGATCCGGATGAGCGTGCTGCTGCCGCTCGTCACGTCGGTCGTCGCGGTCGCGGTGGTGTTCACGCAGTTGTTCGCCCGCGACTGGGGCCTGGTCAACTGGCTGCTCGGCATGTTCGGGGTGGAGAACACGAATTGGCGGGCCGAGCGCGTGCCGTCGTGGATCGCCATCGCCACCATGGTCGACTGGCGCTGGACCGGTTACAACGCGATCATCTTCCTGGCCGGCATGCAGACGATCCCGCGCGACCTGTACGAGGCCGCCTCGATCGACGGCGCCTCGCAGCGCCGGCAGTTCTGGCAGATCACCCTGCCGATGCTGCGCCCCACGATGATCTTCGTGGTGCTGAACTCCACGATCGGCGGCCTGACGCTGTTCTCGGAGCCGATGACGTTCTACAACGGCAACCCCGACGGCGGGTCGCAGGGCCAGTTTCAGACGGTGGCCATGTTCGTCTACAAGGAGGCCTTCCGTGAGTTCGACTACGGCTACGCCTCCGCGGCCGCCTGGCTGCTGTTCCTGCTGATCCTCATCGGAGCGGCGATCAACTTCCTGTTCGTGCGCAGGATCGGGGGCACACGATGACCATGTGGAAACCGTCCGTCCTCACGAAGGTCCTGCTCGGGCTGGCCATCTTCCTGTCGGCGTTCCCGCTGTACTGGATGCTGGTCATCGCCTCGCGTACGAACTCCGACGCGGTGGCCTCGCCGCCGAGGTTCCTGCCCGGCGGGAATCTCGGCCAGAACATCATCGCGGTGCTCGAACACCCCGAGGCCAAGTTCGTGGCCGGTCTGACGAACTCGTTCATCGTGGCGAGCGTCGTCACCATCTCGGTCATCCTCATCTCGACGCTGGCCGGCTTCGCCTTCGCCAACCTCAACTTCAGGGGACGCAACGCGCTGCTGCTGCTCGTGCTGCTGACGATGGCGGTGCCGCTGCAGCAGATGGGCGTGGTCCCGCTCTACCGGCTCATGGTGAGCCTGGACTGGACGGGCACGCTCAAGGCGGTCATTCTGCCGTACCTGCTCAACGGGTTCGGCGTCTTCCTGATGACGCAGTACACGCGGCAGTCCGTGCCGATGGAGCTGGTGGAGGCCGCCCGGGTGGACGGCGCCGCCACGCTGCGCATCTGGTGGAACGTCGTGCTGCCCGCGGTCAGGCCCGGCATGGCCGTGCTCGGCATCAACACGTTCATGCTCATGTGGAACGACTACATGTGGCCGCTGATCGTGCTCAACCAGGACAACCCGACCGTGCAGATCGCGATCAACTCGCTCAACGCGAGGTATTCCACGGAGTACTCGTTGATCTTCGCAGGTACGGCACTGTCCATCATTCCGCTCATCGCGGTATTCGTCGCATTCGGCCGCCAGATTGTCGGCGGACTCATGGAAGGTGCGGTCAAGGCGTGACGACACAAGAGGAACAGACGCGTACCGGACTGCGCTTCCCCGCGGGCTTCGCGTGGGGCGCGGCGACCTCGGCGTACCAGATCGAGGGCGCCGTCGCGGAGGACGGACGAGGACGGTCCATCTGGGACACCTTCACCAGAAAGCCGGGCCGGGTGCTCAACGGGCACAACGCGGACGTGGCCATCGACCACTACCACCGCTACAAGGACGACGTCGCCATCATGGCGGAGCTGGGCCTGTCGGCCTACCGCTTCTCGGTCTCCTGGCCCCGCATCCAACCCGCCGGTTCCGGCAAGGTCAACCAGAAGGGACTCGACTTCTACAAGCGGCTCACCGACGAGCTGCGCAGGCACGGCATCGATCCCTGGCTGACCCTCTACCACTGGGACCTGCCCCAGGAGCTGGAGGACAGGGGCGGCTGGCCCAACCGCGACGTCGCCTACTGCTTCGCCGACTACGCGGCGACGGTGCACGATGCGCTGAAGGACCACGTGCACACGTTCAGCACCGTCAACGAGCCGTGGTGCGCCGCGTTCCTCGGTTACGCCTCGGGCGAGCACGCGCCCGGCAGGCGCGAACCGGAGAACGCGATCAGGGGCGCGCACCACCTCAATCTGGCGCACGGCCTGGCCGTGCAGGCGATGGGCGCCCGCCGCGTCGGCGGCAGCGTGAACCTGTACCCCGTCACGCCCGCCACCGGCAGCGCGGAGGACCTCGACGCGGTCCGGCGCATCGACGGCCTGCAGAACCGGTTCTTCCTGGACGCCATGCTGCTGGGCAGCTATCCGGAGGACGTGCTGGCCGACCTGCCCTTCGAGATGGACTGCGTCCAGCCCGGCGACATGAAGATCATCAACGCGCCCATCGACGTGCTGCTCATCAACTACTACAGTCGCTTCACCGTCTCGGGAGCCCCTGGCGGCGCCCGGTCGGCGGCCGCGGCCCCCACGGACACGGGGTCGCCGTGGGTCGGCAGCGAGCACGTGTCGTTCGTCAACGGCGGCCGTCCGGTGACGGCTATGGACTGGGAGATCGACGAGTCGGGCCTGGTCGAGGTGCTCACCAGGGTGGCACGTGACTATCCCGCGATCCCGATGGTGATCGCCGAGAACGGCGCCGCCTTCGACGACGTGCTCGACGACGGCCGCGTGCACGACCGGGAGCGGCGGGCGTACGTCGAGGCGCACCTCGCCGCATGCAAGCAGGCCATCGACGCGGGCGTGCCCCTGGAGGGCTACTTCGCCTGGTCGCTGATGGACAACTTCGAGTGGGCCTGGGGTTACGGCAAACGGTTCGGCCTGGTCCGGGTGGACTACGAGACGCAGGAGCGGCTGCTCAAGGACAGCGCGCTCTGGTACTCGGAGATCATCCGGCACAATAGGCGACATGAACCGACCGACTCTTGAGGCAGTCGCGGCTCGGGCCGGCGTGGGCCGGGGCACGGTGTCGAGAGTCATCAACGGCTCGCCGAACGTCAGCGCCAGGGCCCGCGAGGCCGTCGAGCTGGCCATCCGCGAGCTGGGCTACGTGCCCAACCGCGCGGCGCGGGCGCTGGTGACGCGCCGCACGGACACCGTGGCGCTGGTGGTGTCCGAGTCGCAGTTCCGCGTCTTCGACGAGCCGTATTTCGCGGGCACCATCCGCGGCATCGGCTCGGCGCTGGCCGAGACGGGCCTCCAGCTGATCCTGGCGATGGCCAGGTCGCCGGAGGAGCACGAGCGACTCGAGAACTACCTGACGGGGCAGCACGTCGACGGCGTGCTGCTCCTGTCGCTGCACGGCGCCGATCCGCTGCCGGGCCGGCTGGAGGCGATGGGCGTGCCCACCGTGCTCGGTGGCCGGCCCGTGGGCCTCGACCCCTACAGCTACGTCGACATGGACAACAGGGCCGGGGCCCGGCAGGCGGTCAAACACCTGCTGAGCCTCGGCCGCCGCGCGATCGCCGCGATCGCCGGCTCGCAGGACATGGGCGTGGGCGTCGACCGGCTCTCGGGCTACCGCGACGCGCTGCTGCCCTCGGGCCTGCCGGAGCTGGTGTCCTACGGCGACTTCTCCGAGCAGAGCGGGGCCGTCGCGATGGCCGAACTCCTGCGCACGCATCCCGAGCTCGACGCGGTCTTCGCCGCGTCCGACCCGATGGCCCTGGGCGCGATGCGCGTGCTCAAGGCCGAAGGACGGGAGATCCCCGGCGACGTGGCCGTGATCGGGTTCGACGACTCCAAGGCCGCGCTCAGCGCCGACCCGCCCCTGACCACCGTCCACCAGCCGACGGAGGCCATGGGCAGGCAGATGGCCCGGCTCCTCGTCGCCCGCATCAACGGCGAGGAGCTGCGCCAGCCCGTCGTGATCCTCGACACGCATCTCGTGCGCAGGGAGTCCGCCTGACGGCAGGAAGGGGTTGCCATGGACAGCAGGACCAAGCGCCGGTTATCCGCGGCCGAGCTCGACGCGCTGGCCAGGCGCGCGCTGGGCGCGGGCGTGGCGTCCGCCAGCGAGCTGACCGACGGCTTCGCCAACGCGGTCTGGCGGCTCGCGCTGGACGACGGCCGCGAGGTGGTGCTCAAGCTCTCCCCGCCGCCCGAGCTCGACCAGCTCAGCTACGAACGCAACCTGCTGCGCATGGAGGCCGCCGCGTACGAGCACGCGCTCAAGGCGGGCGTTCCCGTGCCGTCACTGCTGCGGGCCGGCTTCGACGACCCCGTGCTCGGCGGCGACTACCTGATGCTGAGCGCCCTCGACGGCGTGTCGTGGAACGCCGTCAAGCCCGACGGCGAAGACGCGCTGCGCAGGGAGCTGGGCCGCCACCTGGCCAGGTTCAACGCGGTGACGGGCGAGGTGTTCGGCTACCCGCACGCGGGCATCGTGGGCGCCACGTGGCGCGAGGCGTTCCTGGCGATGGTGGCCGCCCTCCTCGGCGACACCGTACGTTATCCGGCCCCGCTGCCGCGCCCGGCGGCCGATCTCATGGCCGTGTTCGAGGCGGCGTCGCCGGTGCTCGGCGAGGTGACGACACCCCGGCTGGTGCACTTCGACGTGTGGGCGGGCAACGTCTTCCTCGACCTCAGCGGCCCGCCCAGAATCCAGGCCATCATCGACCACGAGCGGGCCTTCTGGGGCGATCCGATCGCCGAGTTCGTCACCCCGACCGTCTTCGGCGAGCTGCGCGAGGACGACCCGCTGCTGGCCGGCTACCGCGAGGTGACGCCGCTGGAGCTCACCCCTTCCGTGCTGACCCGGCTCGACCTCTACCGCGCCTACCTCTACCTGATCCTGCTGATCGAGAACGGGCCCCGGCAGTATCCGGAGAAGGAGTACGCCAGGGTCCGCGACGGCTCGCTGGCCGCTCTCGACGTGCTGCTCGCCCGCCTCACCCGGCCCGTGTAACGGGCGTTTGTTCAGGTGGGAGGCAGGCCGCCCACCATGATGGGGCGCGTGGTGGGCTTCTCGGAGCCGCCCGCGGGCTCGACGGTGAGCGCCACCCGGCGGTCGCCGTCCAGCGGGGCCACCACGGGGACGGTCGCCCCGCCTCCCGCACGGTCGAGCAGCCCGGCGGGGCGCGCGCCTCGCGGTCCCGTCAGCCACAGCTCGTAGTCGTGGGAGCCGGGCAGGTCCCGCAGCCCGGACGAGGTGAACACCATCCGTCCCGCGGAGCGGGAGAGCACCACGGTGCCGGTGCCGCCGGTGGAGACCGGCAGGCGCACCGTGCGGACGTCGGGCGCGGCCAGCACGGCGGCCAGCTCCCCCGTCCTGGCGGACAGGTCGCCGAGGTCGCGGTGGGCGTCGACGGCCAGCGCGCCGAGCGCCGCCGCGGCCGCCGCGGACACCGCCGCCAGCACTGTCAGGAGCTTCGGCCGTCGCCACGCCCGCGGCGGGCGATGACGCGGGCGGCGGGCGGCGGTCAGGAGG